>JBJFHS010000182.1:0-3084 GCA_051893885.1 Eubacteriales bacterium | reverse complement strand
CGAAAACAAAAGCTGACGCGAGAATTTTGGCAAAAGCCGTTGCAGCTTCGGCACTTGTCAAAACTGCCATGTACGGCTCTGACGCAAACTGGGGCCGCGTTATCTGTGCTCTCGGCTACAGCGGAGCGGATATTGACACATCAAAAATTGACATCAGCTTTGAGTCATCGGCAGGTGTGATTGATGTATGCAAAAATGGCGGAGGATATCCATTTGACGAGGATACGGCGAAAAAAATCCTGTCAGAGGATAAAATCAGAATCATCTGCTCTATGAACGACGGTGAATATTCTGCTGAAGCATACGGCTGCGACCTCAGCTATGAATACGTCCGCATCAACGGCGACTACAGAAGCTGAACAGAATTAAAAAACACATAAACCTGTAACGAAAGGGGCGAACCCGTGCGAAATTTTCGGTTTTGATATACCGCACGGGTACTGATATGGCGATAACCAACGAAGAAAAAGCAGGGGTGCTGATTGAGGCTCTCCCTTACATACAGAAATACACCGGAAAGACAATTGTAGTTAAATACGGCGGGAATGCTATGCTCTCGGATGAGCTAAGAAACGCCGTTATCAGTGACCTCGTGCTTCTCTCCCTCACCGGAATCAACGTTGTTCTGGTTCACGGCGGAGGTCCGGATATAAATGATATGCTGAAAAAAATCGGCAAAAAGTCTGAATTCATCAACGGACTTCGCTACACAGACGAGGAAACGGCTGAAGTGGCGCTGATGGTTCTCGCCGGAAAGACGAACAAGCAGCTTGTAGACCTAATCAGCAGAACCGGTGGACGCGCCATGGGCTTGTGCGGTCTTGACGGAGGACTCATCAAAGCCACACGCTACACTGACGAAAGCGGAACTGATTACGGCTTTGTTGGAGAGATAAAGTCAATCGACGCGAATGTGATAAACGACGTAATCGGGCGCGGATACATTCCGGTTATCTCAACAATTGCGCATTCTGAGGATGGAGAAGGTTATTACAATATCAACGCCGACACCGCCGCAGCTGAAATAGCGGTATCTCTCGGAGCGGAGAACCTGATTCTGCTGACCGACACCCGCGGAGTTTTGCGTGACCCGTCCGATCCTTCGACGCTCATCTCGGTGATACACAGAGACGACGTGGACGAGCTGAAAAAAGATGGAGTTATCTCCGGGGGAATGATACCCAAGGTCGACTGCTGCATGAAAGCGGTCAGCGGCGGCGTCAAAACATTTATAATCGACGGTCGAATCAAGCACTCTATTCTCATAGAAATGCTGTCCGAAAAAGGTATCGGAACAATGTTTAAATAAAAGGCGGTAAAGATGAAACGCGAAGAAATAATTGAACTTGACAAAGAATATATAATGAACACCTACGGACGCCTTGAACTTGTTCCGGAAAAAGGCAGCGGCTCGGTGATATACGATAAAAACGGAAAAAAATACATCGATTTCACAAGCGGAATCGGCGTGAACATTTTCGGATGGAACGATGAGGGCTGGAAAAACGCGGTAATTGAGCAGATTAACAAGTTCCAGCACGTTTCAAACTATTTTTACAATGAAAAAGCCTCGCTGACGGCTGAATTACTCTGCAAAAAGAGCGGAATGTGCAATATGTTTTTCGCGAATTCCGGTGCTGAGGCTAACGAGGGTGCAATAAAGCTCGCGAGAAAATACAGCTACGACAAATACGGCGAAGGCAGGGCGACAATCGTAACGCTCAACAAATCATTCCACGGACGCACTGTTACAACTCTTGCGGCGACGGGACAGGATGTATTCCACAACTACTTCTTCCCTTTCACCGGCGGATTCAGATATGTGGAAGCGGGAGACATTGCTCTGCTTGAAACAGCCTGTACCTCCGATGTGTGCGCGGTCATGCTTGAGGTTGTCCAGGGCGAGGGCGGAGTGAACATTCTCGGTGAGGATTACATCAAAGCCGTGAGAAAGCTGTGCGATGAGCGAGACATTCTCATGATAGTCGACGAGGTTCAGACTGGTATCGGACGATGCGGAAAGCTGTTCGGGTACATGAATTACGGAATCAAGCCTGATATAGTTACCTCTGCAAAAGGTCTTGGCGGCGGACTCCCGATCGGTGCATTCATAAGCGGTGAAAAATGCTCAAAAACTCTCGGCGCAGGTATGCACGGCTCAACATTCGGCGCAAATCCGGTCTCAACCGCAGCGGCATACTATATTCTGACAAAGCTCGACGACTGCTTCTTTGACGAGGTCAACAAAAAGGGTGAGTATATCAGAAATAAAATATCGGAAATCAATTCTCCGCACATCAAAGAAATCCGCGGAGTCGGTATGATGATAGGAATTGAGACTGATCTGCCTCCCAAAGATGTGCTCCACAAGGCGTTTGACAGCGGACTTCTTGTTCTTACCGCCGGAAGCAGAGTAATCAGGCTTCTCCCTCCGCTGAACATTACTTATGACGAGATTGACAGTGGAATCAGTATTCTCGGAGAAGCGTTGACGGAGTAAATTTCAGATAAATATACACCAAAAGCATTCTTTCGTTGAAATAACCCTTGACTTTATAAAAAAATATGATAATATAATATTAATTTGGATATAATAAGGTTACTTTTAAATGAAACGGAGCTTCAGATGAAAATAAAATTCTGCAAAAAAATTATGATGTTCATTGTATTTTTTGCGGGATTTTTTTGTTTTTTAACATCGTGCGTTTCCCTCGAGCTCAGAAATAACGCGGGTTTAAACAATGCGGAAAGTACAGAGACCGTTGCCGAAAGCGGAACAATATCTCCGGGTAATCGTGAAACACTGAAAAATGACAGTGAGAATACCTCAGAAAATTCAATTACATATGAGGAGCATTTTATGGAAAACAATCGAAGCATAAGTGAAGAAGCGCTCAGATGGGTTGGACTGTATGAAAAAAAGCACGGCGAAGGCTCGGCTGAAAAAATAATTATGACTGATGCGGAAATCGCCAAATACAACAAAAAAATAGTTGAAAACTGTCCCACCGTGTATGACATGACCTCTCCGCCGGATAAGATGAGCGGAAACGAGGTTCGCAAAATGATAAACAAGTACTCCAT
>JBJFHS010000181.1:0-12243 GCA_051893885.1 Eubacteriales bacterium | reverse complement strand
GTGACCTACGGTGTTTTTGAAAATCTCATAGTTTTCTTCTTTGATTACGAAAACAACCTTATCGAAGCCTGCTTTTACAGCATCGTAAATCGAAAAGTCGATGATAAATTCGCCGTTTTTTGTAAAGGGGTCAATCTGTTTAAGTCCGCCGTAGCGTGAACCCATTCCGGCTGCCAGGATAAATAAAGTCATAATTCCTCCAAAATAGTATTATTTTTATCAGATTATATTGTATATCATAAGTCGATTTTTTTCAAGAGGAATTCATCGAAAATATTACTAATTTATAATAATTTTTACATTTAAATCCTAAAGAAATGATATATAGAGCTATTTTTTAGTGTTTGAGTGCTGATTATCACTGTTCAAGTTCGATGAGGAATCTGAAAAACGGAATGCTTCTTTAAATGAAACATGGAACAGGCGAACCGTGTAAATAACGCAGCCCGCCTGTTTGTTTAATTATTTAATTCTGACAGCCGCATTTTTTGTCGGGAGTGTCAGTCGGAGCGAAGCCTGAGCTCGAAAACTCCGCTGTCGGGAATGCCATTTGTTTGAACAGGCAGCACGGGTCTTCAATAAGCGGAACCTCGCATTCCTTTTCGGGGACAGAGTATTCAACGGCATTTATGAGATACTGTGCCGGTCTCTCGATTCTTACAACCGAGAAAAATCCGAGGGATATAAGCAATATGTTGGATTCGGGCGGGTCTACAAGGTCGCATGACAGTCTCTGGCAGACGCAGTCGGGGATTTCGTCTATAGTGCAGGGACAGCATTTGCAGGGTTTATGTGGTTCTACAATTTTAGTATTCAGTATGATGGGGTCGACGGTTTCAAGCACCGCAATAGGCAGAGTGTTGACGGGTTTTGAGCAGTTTCCGGCGCATGAGCAGAATCCGTTTTGCCTCAGTTCGCTCTTGAAAACGCTGACATTCCCTTCTCCGCCGAAAAGAATAACTTTTTTCTCGACTACAGCCACACCTTCAAATTCCTGAGAATTTCCGGGCCCGATGCAGGCTTCAAATAATACTTTTACGTAAATTTTTATAAAGAGCTGATAAAAACCTCTGTTAAACGGAACGCTGTCAATATCAATGCAGGACCATACTACATTTGCGCATTTGGCTCTTACAACGCAGGTGCGGTCAATTATATCCTGCCCGATACAGGTGAGATATACTTTGACATCTTCAAAACAATCTTTATCACGGCAGGAATCAAGAACTCTGTATGTGTCAATACAGACCATATCGCGGTCGCGGTCTCTTGAGCACTGTCCTCCCGTATTTCTGAATTCAGCCATTTATTTTTCCATGCCTTTCGTATTTTATTGACTGACAAAACACAGCATTTTTCGGCTGCGCTGAAGAATACTTTTATCTTCATAAGCATTGTATGCTGCTCTCTGATAAAATGACAAAAAGCCGAACACGGAAAAATCCGCAATCGGCTTTTATTCTTATTAAGGCTGAATCAGTCCAGATATTTTTTAATTGTGTCGGTAGCGTCTTCAACAGCGATAGAAGATGTTATAACGCAGTTGATTTCGTGGTTCTTTACAAGCGCGTCAAGCTCGTTCAAGAATAAATCGAAGCTGTCTGTCTTATTCTGGCAGATTTTAAGAGCAGAGTCGATGAAAATATCGGTTACGTCGTGATTGCTTGCGAGAATGCCGGAGATGAATCCGAAGAGAGACTGACCGTCTGTAATCAGATATTCGTCCGTATCTATAAGTCTGCAGCGGTAATTAATATCGAATTTCAGCTTGTCTCCCTTTTCAATGCAGACAACAGAGCCTTTTGAAGTGCCGAGTGCTGCGTTTACAAGTTCGATAAGAGTCTTTGTCTTTCCCGAACCTTTTTTACCGATAATTAACTTAATCATAGTTGCCTCCGTTTTATATAAATTTATTTCATTCTTGCTTCGAGCGACGCTTTTTGTTCCTCGTAACCCGGTTTGCCGAGAAGTGCATACATATTCTTTTTATAAGCTTCAACTCCGGGCTGGTCAAACGGATTTACGCCGAGCATATATCCGGATACAGCGCACGCGAGTTCAAAGAAGTATACGAGATAGCCGAAAGAATACGCGCTTCTGTCAGCCACTTCGACAACTATATTGGGCACGTTTCCGTCGTTATGTGCGAAAAGTGTGCCGGTCATAGCCATTCTGTTTACGTCATGAAGCTCTTTGCCGGAGAGGAAATTCAGTCCGTCGATATTCTTGGGGTCATCGGGAATGACAACCGTGTCTGACGACTTTTTGATATCGAGAACCGTTTCAAACATTGTTCTGAGGCCTTCCTGAATGTACTGGCCGAGCGAGTGCAGGTCTGTCGAGAAGATTACGGACGACGGGTAGAGAGCCTTTCCGTCCTTTCCTTCGCTTTCTCCGTACAGCTGCTTCCACCATTCGCAGAACATCTGGGCGGCGGGTTCATACGCAGCTAAAATTTCGATTGACTTGCCCTTGTTGTACATGATATTGCGTATTGAAGCGTAACGCAGGCAGTCGTTTGTCTCAACGGAATCGTCAGAATACTTCTCTCTCGCGTCAGCCGCACCTTTCATCATGTCATCGATTGAAATTCCTGCGACGGATATGGGGAGAAGTCCGACAGCTGTGAGAACCGAGTAGCGTCCGCCGATATCGTCCGGAACTACAAATGTCTCGTAGCCTTTTTCGGTGGAGAATTCCTTCAGCTTTCCGCGTGCACGGTCGGTTGTTACGAAAATTCTTTCTCTTGCGCCCTCTTCGCCGTATTTTTTCTCGAGCAGTTCACGGAAAATACGGAAAGTTACTGCGGGTTCTGTTGTCGTGCCGGATTTTGAGATGACGTTGATACATACATCTCTTCCTTCACAGATTCTGAGAATATCCGCAAGAGCAGACGAGCTGATTGTGTTTCCTGCGAAATAAATGTCGGGAGTATCTTTTTTCAGGTTATTGTAAAGCGGAGATTTGACAAATTCCACAGCTGCGCGGGCTCCGAGATACGAACCGCCGATGCCGATTACGACGAAAACATCGCACATCTTCTTTATTTTTTCAGATGCAGCTTTAATTCTGGCAAATTCTTCTTTGTCATAATTTACGGGAAGATCGACCCAGCCGAGAAAATCAGCACCGGCGCCGTTTTTGTTTTTCACGAGAGAATAAGCGGATCTGGTGAGATGAGAAATTTTTGTGATTTCAGCTGTTGAAACAAAGCCGGCGAGATATTTTTCATTCAACTTGACAGACATTTTTACTTAATATACCTCCAAAGTTATGAAACCGATATTTTAATATTCAAACACCGTTAGTATGGTTTGTTATAATTCATAAAAATAATATTACATACCAGCACCTATATAATACTACATTTTTTATTATTTTTCAATAGATAATTTAAGAATATTTCTTAATATTATTTTTTCACATTTTATTTCAGAAGGTATATTCCGATCATTCTCGTAAGCAGACCGCCGAAACTGATTTTGTCGACATCCTCCGATGCGGTAACAACATCTTCGTATATGACATTGCCGTCGGAAATGTACCTGACCGTACCGACCTTATCACCTTTTTTTATCGGCGCAGGTATATTCTCGTCGATTAAAAATTCCGCCTGAACGCCCTTGTTTTTGCCCTTCTTCATGAGTCTGGTATATGGGGCGTATTCACATTTGCAGGTGTTTTTTACTCCGCCAATAACCGTAGCTTCTCCCGCTTCACCTCCCGCGTTTTCATAAAGCGAATAATTGGCAAACCCATAGTCAAGCAGTTGTTTTGCGCTTTCATTTCTCGTGTCGCGCGTGTCGGAGCCCATGATAACCGCAATCAGGTGAAGTCCGTCCCGTTTTGCGGTAGCGCTCATACAGAATCCTGCTTTTGAGGTTGAGCCGGTTTTCAGACCCGTAGCTCCCTGATAGAATCTGATAAGCCTGTTCGTATTTGTCAGCCCGAATGCTCCGTCACGGATGGTGTCCATCCATATCGTGGAATATTTCATGATAATTTCGTGTCCTAAAAGTTCTCTGGACATCAGTGCAATGTCATATGCGCTTGTGAGGTGCTTGGTTGTGTCGTCGTCAAGCCCGGTTACATTTTCAAAATGCGTGTTGTTCATTCCGAGTTCGGCGGCTCTTTCGTTCATGCGTACAACAAAGGCGTCTTCACTTCCTGCGGTTTTTTCAGCCAATGCGACAGCGGCGTCGTTAGCTGAGGCGATAATAACACACTTCAGCAGCTCCTCGGCTTTCATTGACTCTCCGGGCTCGAGATACACCTGTGAGCCTCCCATCGACGCTGCGTAGTCGCTTATCTGTATCTCGTCGTCGAGAGAGATGTTCCCTTTTTCAACCTCCTCAAGAAAAAGCAGAAGTGTCATTATTTTTGTAACTGACGCAGGAGGTAGCGCCTGATCAGCGTTTTTGGCGTATAGCACTGTTCCTGTGGCGGCATCCATCAGAACAGCCGAATCAGCGTTCACGTCAAACGGAATGTTGTCCTCAATCTCGGCGCGGATCGGGTACGATGAGAGGAGAAGGATAACAAGCAGGAATACCGTAATTATTTTTGACATAAAAAATACTCCGATAAACAAAGAATTAAGTTATTCTATATTTATTGGAGTATTTTATTTTTTATGACTGAAGCAGGTCTCAATACATATACCGCTTTACTTCTTCGCAGATATTTCCAAGTATCTCAGAGGCTTCCCTGTCGTCCGGCTCTATCTCCGCGTAATGCACTTTCTCGAAGTCAGCGGTGATTTTTTTGATTCGCGCATCGGACATCGCCCTCGAGACTTTACCTTCGACCTCACGCGGAGTATCGGAATTTTTAAATGATATATTGATTTTCCTGTACATCTTCAAAAGCACGGTATAGGCGTAGCAGAGCTGTTCGTCATAGTTTTTCATACGCCCCAGCTGCTGCATGAAATACTTATAATCGTCGGTCTGCTCCGCCATCAGGTCGTAGTCACGTACTGCGGCATTCTGGATGCGCTTTTTTTCATCCTTATAGTTATATGTTTCGTCGTCCTCAGCGGGATTGAAAGCATTTTTGAAGATATCCCTGCCTATCACAAATGTGTTTATAACGTCGGCAAACCATTCTCTTATTCGCTTGATGACCTTGAAAATCCAGCCGGTTTTGATTCCGATTACTATAATTGCGATCACTGCTATCACGAACACAAATCTCGTGACAATTCCGCCGTCGCCGTTATTTCCGGACAACACATCGCGTGAAAATTTTGCCCTCGCCTCATCGGAATCGACGTAATCGTATTGGCGCATATCTCCCGAGCTGCCGCTGCTGTTGAAAATCCTGAACAACGCCACGTAAATGATTGATTTTATGATCAGCCAGAAGCCCGAGAAAATCGTATAAACGACCCAGCTCACGGCCAAAAACAGCAGAATCACAAGAAAAACGAGAAACATATTATAAATCCGAGCCGACGGTGTCATAACCGAGACGACAGAGCCCTTGTAGTGCTTTTGCAGATTGCTCTGATTGAAAATCAGCAGAACACAGATATTGAATATCACAAACGGTATTCCTATGACGGCGGTGATCGAAATGTAGTTGATCTCACTGCCGAGAGTATATGACATAAGCAGAACAAAGAAGGTTTCGGCGTAGAACAATATCGCTCCGGCGAAAACCACATATACGTTCGACAGCCGTGACACGGGATAAAACCACATTACCACTCCGATTGCCGACGACAAGAAATACAGAGTATCAAACAGCACCGGATATATTGAGTCATAGTATAAAATTACCGCGTTCTGCAGCATCAGCTTCATTCCTAAATCGTACAAAAAAGTCAGAGGAACGGCGAGCAATATGAGAATAAGGTACGACATCGCGGCGTATTTCATTTTGTAGCCGGACAGCACACCCTCTTTTATGGAAGAAAAGCCGTCGAGTGATGCTCTTTTTTTCTGCACTTTGGCATTCAGGCTCTGAACATAATATCCGAGGAAGGTGAACAGCACGGCGAGAACGGGCATTACCGTCACAGCGTCGGGAAAAGAAACTCCGAGCAGCAGAATTGACAGCGGAACCATAAGCATCGCAGCACCGATAAGTGAAACCATGCCGAGCAGCTTGTCAAGAATTTTTGTCACGATTTTATCCCCCGTTCCTCATGCCGTAATTATAAAATTACAGGATTTTTACATCAAATCTGTTGCCGCATTTCGGGCAGCTTGTGGTGTGCTTTCCTTTTTTGTTGGGCAGCTTCAATATAGCGCGGCATTTCGGGCATTTGCGGTATCTGAAGCTTTTGTGGTCTTTGATGCGGTCTTTCTGAAGTATGAACCAGCTTTTGACCGGCTTCCAGAATTTCAGAAATGCACGGTTTTCTCTCCTGCGGTTTTCGATTTTCCTCGACAGGGTGCGCCAGAGCATATAAATAAGCACCGCGCTTTCGATGAAATAAAGAACCGTCGAACGCACGAACATATTTATGATTATGATAGCTCCCCAAAGCGCAAACAGACCGTAATACAGCTCGTCGATGCCGTATCTGCCATACATGAATGAAATCAGCTTTTGCTTGAATTTGTTCATTATTAAACCTCTGTAAAATGATTTTACAAAGATTTTATCGCACATGAACAATTTTTTATATCATTTTTTAAGTACGCTGTATTAATTTTCTGTGTCAATGCTGTCAATCAGAACCGCGCGGCAGGGTGAGCCGTCACTTCCGCCGAGTTTGATCGGAGCCGCAAAGAGAAAATATTCGCCGTCGGGCACATCGGTGAGCACAAGCCCTTCGAGAGCGGCTATTCCACGGCTCAAAACCGAAACATGAACCGTTATCGGGTCGTCATATGTAGCGATGCTCTGGCTTTCCACACCGACGAGGAATATACCGCATTCTGAGAGAATATCCGCGGCTTCCTTTGTTAGGTGACAATCTCCTCGGAACAGAACCCGTTTTGCATCCAGCGCGCGAATAAGCTCAGGCCCGATTTCTCCTTCGGCGGTAATGACGGTACATCTGCCGATTAATCTGTTCAAATCGAGCTCATCTATGGTTATGCCGTCCTTTACAAAATGGCGGGGAGCGTCCATGTGAGTGCCGTTGTGCGCGTTCATCGACAGCTCGCTCACGTTGCAGGATGCTCCTTTTGTCATATCTGATACAAGCACACGTTCAGGAGCTTTATCTCCCGGGTAAACCTTAGATGAAAAAAGCTCCTGAGAAATATCGTATATTTTCATTTTGTCGTCCTTAACTTTTTGTTTTTATCATTATAAACACATGGGTTTGCTTTTGTCAAGAGCGGATTGGGTTTATCTCCGAATATTTTATTCAATCCTGTTTTTTCAGGCGTTTTATTATATTTTCTGTGATTTCATCCCTGTATTCGTTCAGTCGTGAAAAGTCCATCGCGGAGACGTATATTTCTTCAAGTGCAAAATGATATTCTGACGCGGTATGCAAGCAGGATGACACTTCGTTCATTACTGACTCAAGTATGTCGGCGTTCAGTCTCATGCGGCCGCGGACGGATTTTATTTTCTCCCTGTCCACAAAACGAGACAGGTTGATATTGCGCTCATTCTCGTTTTTCTCACCTACCGTAACCGCTATACCCAGATCGTTTATCAGAATTCCCGAGATTGCATCTGAAATCGGGAGGCGCGTTACTGTAAGCTCGTATCCGTGTTCAAGGAGAGCATCTGTCAGCTGCCGCATAAATATCTGTGCGGTGTTCATGAAGTCGTCGGCATTGTAACATATTTCGCAGAGACGCTTCAGACTGTCGCTCTGCACCATTCCCTTCATTGTTACGGCGTGCGAGTAATATTCCGACTTGATTCTTCCCTTCACTTTCGATTTCGGCAGACGGGACAGCAAACGTTCGATAAATCCTCCGGCTTTGTCATAAAGGTAAATCTGCGACGCAAGTGATGCTGAGACACGGCTCAGAAGTCCCGCCGCCGACAATAGATTATACGCCGCCGAGTACGATTCACTTTTTCCATGACAGATTGAGATGATGTCGCCGCGCCTTGCCTCGAGCTTATCGGAATCCCAGAACCGCGACACATCAATCAGCTCGGATGCCGCTCCCGGGTAAATCATATCTCTCACGTGAGGCGCTGTGCCGTCCAGTACCGCAATTCTTCCGCCGATTTTCACGCAGTCGAGAGAATCCGGGTCTGAGCCGCAGAGAAAATATTCGCTTCTGAATCCGTGTTTTCCGGCTTCGTCTGCAATGCGGCGCATAAGTGAGCTTTTTCCGCTGCCCGAGCCGCCTTTGATTACGTAAACCCTTTCGCACTGCCTTTCGTCCGCGATTTTGTCGTATGAGCTAACGAATCCACGCTCCGTATTTGCACCAGCGAAGAAAACCGTCTTTTTATCGTTCTCAAGCAATGAATAACCGCTGTATACAGTGAACATAAAAACCTCCGAAATGTTGTTTTCCGTATCAGTTTATGCGATAATAGACGCTCGGTGACAGCGGTTTTGCGTTGTTTCGGGTAAAATAAAAATTCCGTCTCACATACAATTTATGCTTTGACGGAATTTATTCATGTAAATATTAAAGTAACTCAGTCGAGCTTGACGATCCAGCCCATGTCGTCTTCTTTTGTACCCCACTGGAGTCCGGTTATAGCGTCGTAAAGCTTCTTCGCGACAGGACCGATTTCACCGTTGTTGATAATGTATTTTTTACCGTTGTCGAACAGTTCTCCGACCGGTGAAATTACAGCTGCCGTACCTGTTCCGAACGCTTCATTGAGCTTGCCGCTGTCGTGAGCCTCAATAACCTCGTCTATCGAGAGCTTTCTCTCCTCGACCGGAATGCCCCATTTTTTGAGAAGTTCAATGCTGGAAGCTCTTGTAACACCGGGGAGAATGTTGCCGTCGGTGAGGTCGGGTGTGACAACCGTTCCGTCGATTACGAAGAACACGTTCATTGCGCCGACTTCGTCAATGTACTTTCTGTGTACGCCGTCGAGCCAGAGAACCTGAGCGTAGCCCATTTCTTCAGCCTTTTTCTGACCGATAAGAGAAGCCGCGTAGTTTCCGCCAGCCTTCGCGATACCTGTACCGCCTTTTACGCAGCGCACATATTCTCTTTCAACCATGATTTTGACGGGGTTGATTCCTGCAGCGTAATATGAGCCGACGGGAGAGAGAATGATGCAGAAGATATATGTGTGAGAGGGATGTACTCCGAGCTGCGGGTCTGTTGCGATGATGAACGGACGGATGTAGAGAGAGGTGCCGACGTCATAGGGAACCCAGTCCTTATCGACTTCAACAACAGCCTTGATAGCCTGAAGCGCGTCGTCGGGGTCGATTCTCGGAACGCAGAGTCTGTCGCAGGTGTTGTTCATTCTCTCAATATTTTTCTGGGGTCTGAACAGCTGAATTTCGCCCTCGGCGGTTCTGTATGCCTTGAGACCTTCAAAAAGCTCCTGAGCATAATGGAAAACCATAGCTGACGGATCGAGAGACAGAGGTCCGTAAGGCACTATACGAGCGTCATGCCAGCCGTCCTCAAGTGAGTAGTTCATTAAAAACATATGGTCCGTGAAATATCTTCCGAAGCCGAGGGCTTTATAATCCGGTTTTGTCTTAGGTGTTTCTGTTTTTTCGATTCTAATGTTGAGCATAATTGCCTCCAGGATATGTGTTTACAATATTATACATCATATACAGTAATTAATCAAGTTATTTGCCCAAATAATTTATAAAAATTCACGCCTGCAAATATCATTAAAAGTCTGTATTCTGCATAAAATTAAGCGAAATATATTAAAGGAAAGGTATAAGTTATGAAAAAACCTTGTTTGCTGCTGCTCGTTTCCGCAATGCTGTCAATGCTGTGCGTGTCCGTGTATGCGTACAGCGGCGGAATACTCTCACCCGCAATGAGGATTTTATCCGAAGATGAGATGATGATAAAATCCGGACTTGTCAGCGGGAACATCACCTTCAGCGAGTCTGATTTTTCACACGCCGTCGGATGTTCGGTCGATTATATAACGATAACCGCACTGCCGCCGGCATCGGAAGGAACGCTTTATTTCGGTGACGCTCCGGCAAGTGTGAATCAGATAATCGGCTCAAAATCGCTCGACAAGCTGTATTTCAAACCGGCGTCGGGCTGCACGGAATCGTCATTCAGGTTCAAGTCCGGCGGAGATTACAGCATGGTGTGCAGATTGTGCTACACGGATTCAGTCAATTCGGCTCCGGTTATCGGCACAGTAACTGACGCTTATCCGGGAGGAGTGCAGTCCGTGTGGACTCAGGCTGACATCGCAACATACGGTACTCTTTCCGCAAGTGATCCGGACGGCGACGAGATGGTGTTTGAAATCACATCATACCCCGAAAAAGGAATACTTCAACTGACAAATTCATCGAGCGGAGACTATATCTACACTCCGTGTGAAGGACTGCGCGGAAAAGACTCGTTCAGCTATGTTGTAAGGGACTGCTACGGCAACTATTCCGATGAAGCGGTGGTCACGGTCGAAATCGACAAGCGCAGAGCCGAGCTGGTCTTTGCGGACATGGAGGGTCACTGGGCTCACAACGCGGCTCTCGTGATGGTTTCCGAAAATGCAATGCAGGTGCGCTCTGCCGGAGGAATGATATATTTTGATCCCGACGACGACATTACGCGCGAAGATTTCATTGTAACGGTGATGAAGGCGCTTGGTTCGGGCGAAATTGAACCATGCGACACAAAATTTGCCGACAACGACGCCATTTCAACTGAAGCAAGCGGGTATATCTCTCGTGCGGCTGAGCTCGGCATCATACAGGGTTCATATGAAAACGGAGCGTATTACTTCAAGCCCGGAGACAATATTACGCGCGCAGAGGCGGCTGTGGTGCTCAATTCAATTATCGGAGCGGATGAGCCGGATGTGGTGCAGGTTTTTGCAGATGACAATTCGGTTCCGGCATGGGCGAGAGGGGCTATGTACGCCCTGTCAGACGCGGGAGTTTTCAAGGGAACCGGCAGCGGAAATATATCTCCGAATTCCGTTTTAAGCCGCGGTGAGACAGCCCAGATACTTCTCACGATAAAACAGCTTTACGAGTAAATATTTTTTATATTTCTGAATATCAGCGTGTAAAATCTGAAATACTATAGATGTACCCTTAGGAAATGAAAAAAAACACATTTCAGGAGAATTGAATTAATGGAAAACAACCAGAACAAGAATCAGAATAAAAATCAGAACAAGAATCAGCATTACCAGAATCAGAACAGAAATCAGCAGGAACAGAACAAAAAACAGCAGAATCAGAACCAGCAGAACAACGAAAACCGAAACGAAAACCGCCGCGAGGAACGCGAAGAATTCTGATAGCCCGTTAATTTCGGAAGGACGAAAAAAACAGGGTACAATAAGAGCCGCAGTATATCTGTGGTTCTTTGTTTTTTGGATTTATATATTATATATATAAAAAGTCTATAAAATTATATTTTCGATCATTTGGAGTATAAAATATTAATAAATTTCAATATAGTCTTGACTTTGAAGTAAATGTATATTAAAATATAAATTACGTTGTTCAATTTATTTATAATGAGGTCAAAAAATGGAAAAAAAGAATATCCATATTATTTCGCACACACATTGGGATCGTGAATGGTATATGCCTTTTGAGTCACACAGATATAAGCTCGTTGAATTTTTTGACAGACTTCTTCACCCTCTCGATACGGACCCGTCGTTCAAAAGCTTTCACCTCGACGGTCAGGTTATAGTTGTAGAGGATTATCTTGAAATCCGTCCGGAGATGCGCAAAAAAATTGAAAAATACATAGCCGAGGGCAGACTTGTTGTAGGTCCCTGGTATATTTTACAGGACGAATTTTTAGTTGACGGAGAATCCAATGTAAGAAATATGATCGTCGGACGTAAGATTTCCGCAAAATACGGCAAAGTGTCCGACACGGGATATTTTCCAGACGCCTTCGGTAATATCGGACAGGCTCCTCAGATTCTGCGCGGCTTCGGAATCAATACTGTAGCTTTCGGACGCGGCACTTCTCCGAGAAAAGGAGACCGTCTCGACACAGGTGAAGAAAACTATGGAAAACACGTCTCCGAAGTCGTATGGCGTTCTCCGGACGGCTCGGAAGTAATAGGAACTGCTTTCCTGCGCTGGTACAACAATGCCAATGAAATTCCCTCGGAAACAGAAAAAGCTGCCGAAAGAATAGCCGCAATTCGCGATTCTCT
>JBJFHS010000180.1:0-12366 GCA_051893885.1 Eubacteriales bacterium | reverse complement strand
CATAGTTCTTGGAGAGGAACTCTAATAACTACTACTTTTATTATACGAGGTAAATCAGTGTGAAAAAACGTGCTTTTATCCTGATGCTGGTATCAGCCATGCTTCTTTCTTCCTGCGGAGGAAAAACTGCAGGCGATGAAACGGACAGTCCTTCCGCTGCAGGTGAAACGGATATCAGCGAAGAAACAACGGAACAGGAAACCGAACCCGCAGAAACTGTTGACCCGACTACAGTATTCGACCTTCCTGACACTAACTTCGAGGGCAAGACCGTAAACATCCTCGCAACTCAGTGGTATTCCGGCGTCAGCAGTCCGTGGTCAAATCCCGAGCTTTCGGCTGTTGAACTTAACGGAAACCAGATCAACGACGCCGTGTATAACAGAAAATCCACTATCGAAACCAAGTATAATGTAAAGCTGAATTATATTGCCGGAGAGCCGTATATAGCCTCAGCACTTAATGAGGATTATATCGCCGGCACAAACAGCTATGACATCGCTTATCCGCGCGTATCCGAAATGGCTTCGATAGCAGGAAACGGTACCGCGTACGATTTAAACAAGACGGAAAATGTTGACTTGTCAAAAAAGTGGTGGAGTCAGCTTGCGCGTGAGGACCTCACCATAAACGGCGCAACCTTTTTCATGGCGGGCGACATAAGCCACATGGATAAATACTGCTCCGGATGTGTTTTCTTCAACAAACAAATGGCAGCTGAAAACAACATCACCTCAGATGAGCTGTACGGACTGGTTGACAGCGGAAAGTGGACGTATGATAACTTCCGCACATATACGCAGAACGTAACAAACGATTCCGACGGCAACGGCATTCTTGATAAAAATGATACGTGGGGATGCTCGGCCAATGCGGATTATGTGTCAAACGTCATGCAGTACTGGGACAACCCCATTACAGACGTAGTTGACGGACAGCTTATATTCAACTGCACTACAGAGCGCACCGTGGATATAGTTGACCGCATGGTAGATATGCTCAAGAGCAATGTCGTCTATGGATCTTCGTGGGATGTGGCAGAGCCTATCTTCACAACGGGACGTTCGCTGTTCTATATTGAAGTAACACAGAAGATAAGCAACTTCCGTTCACTCGATATGGACTTCGGTGTTCTTCCTCCGATGAAATATGACGAAAATCAGGATGGCTACAGAACTACCTGCGCGGCCCTCGCCACAATGGTAATGGTTCCAAAAACCACAGCTGACAGAAATACTGCGGGCTTCATTCTCGAATCGCTCGCTTACGAATCAAATCAGACTGTGATCCCCGCATTCATCGACAACGCGCTTGAAACAAAGTACGCACGCGACGAAAGAACCGCCGATATGCTGCACATTATATTTGACGGCATTACATATGATCTCGGACTGTTCACGGATCTGGGCGGCTTCTCATCGAAAATCAACAGTATGCGTTCCTCGCTCGAAAATACAGTTTCGTCCTCCGTCTCCGCAGTCAGCAAGGCGGTCAATATTCAGCTTGAGAGAATCAACGAGTATTACACAAACGCGGAATGATATAAAAATAAGCAAATAAATTCAACAGCAGACTGGCATCGTACATCAGGCGGTGTCAGTTTTGTTTTGAACTGCTCAGCATTCGGGATTTTTTTGTTCAGCCGCCGCAAATATCACAAAAAATATTGACATAAGAAACATAAAATGTATAATAAATACAATGATATTTATTTTGTCATGAAAGGATGGACGCCATGAAACGAAAATACGGCTTTAACTTTCTCTGGATGTATTCGTTTGACCCGAATAATCCGACCCCGCGCGAGCCTGACACGGATGAGCTCGATTTTATTGCGGAAGAGGGCTTCAATTTTGTCAGAATTCCGACCGACTACCGATTCTGGACAAACAGCGGCGATTTTACCGATGTAAAAGAAGAATCCCTTGAATTCATTGACCGCTATATCGAAGCCTGCAATTCGCGCGGACTTCACGCCTGCTTCAACATTCACCGTGGAATCGGATACTGCATCAACTGGCCGGAGAGGGAAAAATACAATCTCTGGAGGGACAGCGAGGCACAGGACGGATTTGTGTACCAGTGGCGTATGTTTGCAGAGCGGTATAAGGGGATTTCATCCGAAAAACTCAGCTTTGACCTCATCAACGAGCCGTGCTCCATTCCGCCGACACACCCATGCACAAGGGAGGACCACGAAAAAGTCATCCGCCGCACAATTGCCGAAATACGCTCTGTCGATCCCGAGCGCGAAATTGTAATTGACGGCTTCAACGGCGGCGGTTCCGCACTTCCTGAGCTCGCGGATCTCGGAAAAGAGAATGTGGTTCACAGCGGACGCGGATATGAGCCGTTTCACCTGACCCACTACAGGGCGGAATGGGTTCGTGGCGGCGCTGACTGGGCTATGCCGTCATACCCGAGCGAAATCGGAAACCGTGACTCGCTGACAAAATATTACGAGCCGTGGCGTCAGGTAGAAAAACAGGGCGTGAAAGTCCACATCGGCGAGTTCGGATGCTACAACAAGCTGCCGAATGATACAGCACTGAGATGGTTCGATGACCTGCTGAGCCTGTTTTACGAGTTCGGATGGGGATATTCGCTCTGGAATTTCAAGGGCTCGTTCGGCATAGTTGAGCACGGCAGGCCCGGTACGGTTTACGACTCTTACAGAGGATTCAATGTCGACCGTGAGCTTCTCGCGCTTCTGAAAAAATACCGCAGAGACGATTGAATTATACAATTAAATAATATAAACTGAAAAATTCCCGAAATCGGCTGGTTTAACCGCATATCGGGAATTGATTTTTTTATTCCTTGACCTGAATCGTGCCGCTTCTGTAGGCTTCGATAAGGCAGCGCAGGTCGTTTATCCGCGTGGTCAGCTCCGCTCCGTAGTCTATGTCCGCGATGTTCACACGCTTCTCCATCTTCTCGACAATGCTGACTGTCGGCGTGATGTTCGCGTCCTCTCCGTCGTATGGCTTGTGCTCTGCCAGACGGAGCGAATGGCTGTCGTAGATGAGTGTGTAGCCCGCGATACCCGTCTTGACGCGATACGCCTTTGAGATTCCTCCGTCGATGACGAACAGCTTTCCGCCCGCCTTTATCGGACTTTCGCCGTCGCTTCTCAGAACCGGAACATGACCGTTTATGATGTGACCTTTTCTTTTGTCGAGCCCGAATTCCTCAAGTATCATCTCGCAGACCTGCGCACTGTTTGTCTGGCTGTAATACGGCTCGTAGTGCTCAGCACATAGCTCGGACGCGTCTTTGCCAAGGAAGGTGCGCTCGAAAAACGCCATTTTGTCCTTGCCGTAGAGGGGGGAGTTCGCGCCGCACCAGAGATACCACATATAATCCGCCGCCTCTGTCTGTTCGTCCGAGCCGTACTGACCGAAGTAAGCGCACCGCACCGCCTTTTCGATCCTGTCGAGCAGAGAGCGCCCGTGATATAATCTGTCATTGCAGTCGGCAAACGGCAGGGCTATGTCGCGGAATTTTCCCTCGTCAGTCAGCGGAATACAGCCGTGGTACAGCAGATTTCCGTTGATAGTCTTGTACATTCCGCCGTGTGAGTACAGAAATTTGATGTGCTGGTTCAGCTTCTGCGAGTGGTGGAATGAGCTCGACAGAATACGAACAAGTTCACTCTCTGCCGGACTGAGCTTCAGCGGATCATCCGGGTCAACTGTGGGAAAGAGGGAGTCCCTCAGAGCGTATTCCCGTCCCTCGAGAGTGATCACACCGCGTGAAAAATCGACACTGTCAAACAGCGCGCGGCTTTCCATACCGTATTCCGGATGGCGTCGGATGAGCTGACCCTCGAGCTTGAACTGAATCACCGCGATAGCCTTGTGCATTTTTGCGGTCAGCGAGTGCTCGATTCTGTCGTAAACCACGTCGTCGAGGGTGTGCGGATAGAAGAAAGTGCACGGGTCGTCGCGGTACACCTCCGATGCGAAGACGGACAGCGGACGCAGGTTCAGCCCGTATCCATCCTCAAGCACGTCGAAGCTGTTGTAGCTCAGCGCGATCCGTATCACGTTTGCAATCAGCGCAGTGTTGCCGGACGCCGCTCCCATCCAGCTTATGTCGTGGTTGCCCCACTGTATGTCGATGTGAGAAAACGTCATGAGCTCGTCCATTATTTTGTCGGCGCGCGGACCACGGTCAAAAATGTCGCCGATTATGTGAAGCCGGTTTATCGTCAGGCTGCGGATGAGAGAGCAAACCGCTATGATGAAGTCCTCCGCTATGCCGGTCTCGAGGATCGACGAAATTATCTCGGAATAGTAATACTCGCGGTTGATGTCGTCCGTTACGTTCAGGAGCTCGTCGAGAATATAAGCAAAGCTCTTCGGCATCTTCTCCCTGACCTCAGCGCGGGTGTATTTTGCTGAGACCGACTCGCAGACTAAAATCAGGCGGTAAATGACAATGCTGCACCACTCGTCGTTAAGTGAGTGTGACAGCCGCAGCTTTTTTATCTCCTCCTCGGGGTAGTAGATGAGGAGCGCGAGTTGGTTTCGCTCGGCGGAGGAGATGCTTTTTTCAAAAATCAGGTCAATTTTCGACTTTATCATGCCGGAAGCGGAGCGTATCAGCCGCAGAAACGACTCGTATTCGCCGTGAAGGTCGCTGAAAAAGTACTCGGTACCTTTCGGCAGACTCCGCTCGGCGCACAGGTTTATGACCTCCGATGCGGCGGCTTCGACAGTCGGATAATTTCTCGAAAGGAGCTCCAGAAAATGCCGGTCGCTCTGATAGCTTGTGTTTGCAGTCATAATTTTTACCCTTAATAAACAGCGTTTTTTTTATTATATCAAAAATGCGCGGCAAATTCAACACGGCGGAGGAATTGTGAGCTTATTTTACATGAATTTTATCTTTTTGCGTTGTATAATTGCGGCGACTGTGCTATAATTTATGTCAAAAATAACTGACGGAGAAAAATTGACCGGATAAAATGAATAATTATACAGAAAAATTTGTCTGCGAGGTGTGCGGAAGGGTACATGACCCGCTCACATCAGACTGCGTTATAGGAAAAAACGCGCTCTCCTCTCTTCCGGCTTACGTGAAAAAATACGGCGCGTTAAAACCGTTTGTGCTGTGCGACGTGAACACGTATAAGGCTGCCGGAGAGAGGGTCGTCACTATTCTGAAGGAAAGCGGTATTGCGCCACTCTGCCACGTAATTCAGTCGCCTGAGCCATCGCCGGACGAAAAAACCGTGGGTGAGAGCGTGATGTTCTGCCCGAAGGATGCGGACATGATAATCGGAGTCGGCGGAGGAGTTATCAACGATACGTCCAAAATATTAGCGATGACAAAAAATGTCCCAATGATAATAGTCGGAACAGCTCCGTCGATGGATGGCTTTGCGTCGGCTACATCGTCGGTCGAGCGCGAGGGACTGAAAATCTCGCTCCCGTCGAAATGTCCCGACTGCGTTATCGGCGACACCGGAATACTCTCCTCCGCGCCCAAGCATATGATTATTTCCGGCATCGGCGATATGCTTGCAAAGTACGTCAGCATAACCGAATGGCGTATAGCGCACCTGATTCTGGATGAGTATTACTGCGAAAAAATTGCTGAAACCATGTGCCTGTCCCTCGATAAATGCGTAAAAAACGCCGAAAAAGCAGTTGAAGGTGATGAGGATGCCGTCTCTGCCGTGATGGAGGGACTTGTCATGGGCGGCATGATGATGAACTGGGCTGGGATGAGCCGTCCGGCGTCGGGAATGGAGCACTACATCTCACACATTATAGATATGCGCTCGCTCGAGTTCGGTCTGCCGCATGAGCTGCACGGAATCCAGTGCGGTATTGCGACTTTGCACACAGTTCGGATGTACGAGCGACTGAGACAAATTTTGTCCGAACCGGTTGATGTTGACAAAGCCGTGCGCCATGCGGAAAGCTATGACCTCGAGGGACATTTTTCAAAAATGCGGGAAAAGCTGGGTCGCGGAGCTGAGGCCATGATTGCACTCGAGAGCCGCGAAGGGAAGTATGACGCCGCAAAACACCGTGCGAGAATTGCGAAAATTGTGGAAAAGCGCGAGGACATTGTCAAGCTTATCGACACGCTTCCGTCCTCCGTCGAGCTTGAGAAAATGATGAAGCAAATCGGACACCCGACGGATTTTGCCGAAATGGGGCTGACGGAAGACGACGTAAACACGGCTGTGGAGTTCGCCCGTGACATCCGCGACAAATACGTTCTCGGCCGGCTTCTGTGGGATCTTGGAATCGATAAAATATGAAAAATAAAAATCAGCGCAATATGTGTATTTATACATAAAACGCTGATTTTTTGTGTTTTTATGCGGCAGAATTATTCTTTTATCATCCTGTAAACCGGAATTCCGTCGGTTTTAACCTTGAATCTGCCGGCGGGGACTTCTTCTCCTGTGAAGTAGTCGCACCACTTTTTCGACGTCGGGAGATATACCTCGCGCTCGTCTCCGCAGCCTGCCGCAATCGGTGCAACCAGCAAGTCGTCGCAGAAAATATACTCGTCGTCGATGTTGTACGTCTCGCTGTCGGAGGTGAAATCCATGACGAGCGCGCGAATCGGGGGCTTGCCGGTGTCCCTGTATTCGTCGAACGCTTTTTTCAGCATCGGAACAAGGCTCTCGCGGAGCTTCAGCAGTTCACGCACTTCGTCCTCGCAGCCGTATTCATCCCACGGAACTCTCTCGCAGTACCACGCGTTGATGAGACACTGAACGCTGAACACCACCGCCTGAAGCCTTCTGATAAGCTCCTCTTTGCTGTGGGCGTCACGGAGCTCCGGAGTCCAGAGAATTCCCGAGAACGACGACTGCGCCACTCCGCGTACGAAATCCCTGTGGTCGTAAAGGTCGCTGTAGAGGACGAACGGATAGCCTGACGACAGCGCGCCCATGTTTCTGACCTCAGAAAGGGTCTTTGTTCCGTCCAGAGCTTCCATTATCACCTGCGAATACAGAATACCGAACAGAGAATGGTACTGCTCTCCGTCAAGACCGGACGGGAAAGAGGAGATGAGCGGGAAACTCCAGCTGCCGGTGTAGTCGCTTGAGTCGCATTCGTCCAGCTTGAAGCCGTCGACACCGCGCTGTGTCAGGTATTTTCTCTGATAATCCGCGAAAATCCGTCTTGCGTCAGGGTCTGCAAAGTCGGGCACAACTCCGCCCCAAACGGTATAGTCGCCGCTGTGCTTTTTGATTTCATCGTAAATCGGTGAGGTCGGGTGAGTGAACGCGTGCTCCCAGAGGTTGATGTGGAAGTTTTTCTCTTTCAGCTCGGCAATCATCGCGTCGGGATCGGGGAAACGCTCGCTCCAGACGTATGAACAGGAGTAGGTGTGCGTCTGCCAGCCAGGCTCAAGCCCGATAATGTCGCACGGGATGTCGTTTTTGCGGAAATAATCGGCGGTAGCGAGCACCTCATCCTGAGAGTATCTGCCGTAGCAGCGGTAAAGCACGCCAAGACCCCATTCGGGAACATCGCATCCGCCGCCGGAGAGCATATTGTACTGCTTCACAATGTCGGTTATGGTCTCTCCCTCGATTACGTAGACGTCGACGCCTTCGCACGCGGGAATCAGCACGCTCATCACAGCTCCACCTACCTTGCGGACAGCGTAGAGCTCATCCGTGCTCGTGCCGACTGCGGATTCTGTTTTGTCGGTGCCTGAGATATCCGAAGCGGAGTTTTTTACGTATCCGCAGTAGAATTCGGCGTACCTTGCGGTGTCAAAATACATTCCGTATCCCTTGTTCGTGATAAAAAACGGAACGGGAGCGTGGCTGTCTCCGGTGCTTTTGACCGGGTCGGCGTTGACGGAGAGCTTTAATTTGCGTCCTCTGTGGTTGAACTGCTTGAGCTGAAGACCGAAGCCGTAAATCTGCGCATCGTCCTCGAGCGGGAACTCAACGACAAATCCGCGGCTTGTTTTTTTGCAGCTGAATCGGGAGGCAGGGAAGCTCACCTCTGTTTCGGTGTAATTGAATCCGCTGCAGAATTTCGACGGCACAATTTTTTCAGGCGTGCCGAATGTGAATTTTTTCATATGAACCTCGCTTTGTATGTTGTCTTTTTGCTTTTTTATGTTGATTTTATGCCATCGTCTTCAGCATTTCGAGCGTGACCGAATACCTTGCCGGCTTGCCTGAGTCAAACGAGCGGAATTCCTCGAGCATATATTCACCCATTCGGTGAACCTCGTTTCCGATAGAGCCGGCAATGTGCGGAGTGAGAAAAACGTTGTCGAGGGTGTACAGCGGACTTCCTTTTTCCGGCGGTTCGGGGAAAGTCACGTCGAGCACTGCGGAGATTGTCGGATCAGCTCTGAGTGCGTCAATCATGTCCGCCTCGACCACCTGCGCACCTCGTCCCGTGTTGATGAACGCGGAGTTCGGCTTCATGAGCGAAAAGTGAGTTTTGTTTATGATTCCGACGGTCTCTCTGTTGTTGGCGAGGTGGTTTGAGATGACGCGGCACTCCGAGAACACTGTTTCAAGGTCGGTTTTCGTCACTCCGAGCTCAGCGGCTTTTTCGTCCGGCAGGAAGGGGTCAAAAACCAGAATATCGACCTTTTCGAGTGTCTTCAGCCGCTCAATTACGAGCTTTCCTATCATTCCCGCTCCGAGAATACCGACTTTCAGCTCGTAGATTCCCCCGTAGCCGCCTTTTCCTCTGCCTTCCCAGCCGTCACCCTCGCTCTGGCGGTGATAGCGGTTGAAGAATCCCTTTGAGGCGAGCATTATCTCCGCGAAAGTAAAGTCAGCCACAGGCACAGCGTTTGCCGCCCACGCACTGAAAACCGCCGCTCCCTCCTCCAAAAATTCCCTTGCGAAATGCTGAACCGAGCCTGCGCCGTAGAATACAGCCCTGACATTCGGCAGATATTCGCGTATCTCCTCTCTTGTGAAGTGCGGCATTCCCCATGTGGAGAAAACGTATTCCGCACGGGAGAGTATTCCGCGATACTGCTCGAGCTCGCCCTTTTCTATGACGTGCTCAGTCTCAAAAACTGCCGCCTCACGCAGACTGCCGAGCACTTCACTTGAGTACACATTTCTGACAGAACCGCCCGAGCCGATAAAAACCGCGTTTTTCATGAAATTACCTCTCTTTTACAAATTAATTACGTGAGTTTTATTGGAAACGTGAAATGATGTTACGCCTCATCCATCGTTCGCAGTATGAAATATTATAAACGGAGGAGAATTTGCGTCTCCCCCGAAATTCATGTAAGTGGGTATCCTTATATGTCAGAAAAAACTCCCGCGTCACCCGAAAACATATCTGCCGAGATCCTCGAACTCGAGAATGTCGGACAGGATATAGTTTGAAATAAACATACCCGCCGGAGTGAGCGAATAAACTCCTCCCCGCGCGGTCATGTAGCCGTTTTTAATGAATTTTTCGCATTTTTTGCCGTAAACCGAATCAAACGGCCGGCCGAAGCGGTGCATGAACTCACGCGAATCAACTCCCGCGACAAGACGGAAGCGCAGCATTATATATTCACCCATCCGCTCGCGCTCCTCAAGCTGTTCACATTCGTCGGTTATTCTAACTTTTGAGTCCTTTACCGTGACTCCCTGCATATATTTCTCGATGTCGGGCGTGAAGGAAAAACGGCTTCCGTTGAAATACGAGTGCGCCGAGACTCCGAACCCGAGATATTCCTCACAGTTCCAGTATTTCAGGTTGTGTACGCACATATGGCCGGGCCGCGCGAAGTTTGAAATTTCATACTGCAGATATCCGTTGTACCGCAGCTGATTTATCGAGGATAGGTACATATCCGCTTCTGTGTCGTCACCGGGCAGATACGGCGAAATCTGAGCGTAATTCTGGTAAAACGCCGTCCCGGGCTCGATTTTGAGGTCGTACAGCGAGATGTGGTCGGGGTGAAGCGAGGCGGTGAAATTTATGCTTTTTGCGAGCGACTGCGGCGTCTGATACGGGATTCCGAACATTAAATCGACGTTGATGTTGTCAAATTTTGCCTCGCGCGCCATTTTGTATGAACGGATGAAGTCGCGGCGGGTGTGACGGCGTGAGAGTGCCTTGAGCTCGTTGTCGTTTGCGCTCTGCAGTCCCATGCTGAGACGGTTCACACCCATGCGGTGCAGTTTTACAAGTGTAGCATACGAGACCGTGGCGGGATTTGCCTCAACCGTGAACTCAGCGTGCGAAGTGAGTCTGAAATTTTTCTTGACCGCGCGAATCAGACGGTAGAGCTCAGTGGGAGGGATTGACGTCGGTGTTCCGCCCCCGATGAAAACCGTGTCGGGACAGTACGACGAAACAGATGCGCTGTAGCTTTCCATGTGAGCGATCAGGGCGTCGATGTAGCGCGTGATTATCTCATCCGACTGCGGCGGTGCTGAGTTGAAATCACAGTAGGCGCACTTCGATATGCAAAACGGAATGTGAATGTAAATTCCGAGTCTTTTCTGCTCACCGTATGACAAAAGCATAAATACTTTAAACCTTTCCTTGAGAGTTATAAAAATAATGCCGCGTGAAGAATCAATCCTCGTCGTCGAGCTTGAGCACCGCCATGAATGCCTCAGGAGATATCTGTACCGAGCCGAGCTGACGCATTTTCTTCTTGCCTTCTTTCTGCTTCTCAAGCAGCTTTTTCTTTCTCGTGATGTCTCCGCCGTAGCACTTTGCAAGCACGTCCTTTCTCAGCGCTTTGACGGTCTCGCGAGCTATAATTTTTGAGCCTATTGCAGCCTGAATCGGAATCTCGAACAGCTGGCGCGGAATGTTGTCCTTTAATTTTTCCGCAATTTTTCTCGCTCTTGCGTAAGCCTTTTCTGAGTGAACGATAAACGTCAGCGCGTCCACCATTTCGCCGTTGAGGAGGAAATCGAGCTTAACAAGGTCTGACGGCTCGTATCCCTCAAGCTCATAGTCGAGCGAGGCGTACCCGCGACTTCGTGACTTCAGAGCGTCGAAGAAATCGTAAATGATCTCGTTCAGCGGCAGCTTGTAGTGCAGCTCCACACGCTCGGTGTCGATGTATTTCATGTCAATGAACACGCCGCGCCTGTCCTGACAGAGATCCATTATGCCGCCCACATATTCGGTAGGAGTGATTATTGACGCGGCTACGATCGGTTCTGCGGCGGTTTCGATTTCATCGGGGGAAGGGTAGTTCGTCGGGTTGTCGATGCGGATTACCTCGCCGTTTCTCTTTGTGATCTCATAAATAACGCTCGGTGCGGTTGTGATAAGGTCGAGGTTGAACTCTCTCTCAAGCCGCTCCTCGATTATCTCCATGTGCAATAGTCCGAGGAATCCGCAGCGGAAACCGAATCCCAGTGCGATTGATGTCTCCGGCTCGAATGTGAACGCCGCGTCGTTGAGCTGTAATTTTTCAAGTGCGTCCTTTGTCTCGTTGTACTTCGCGCCGTCAGCCGGATAAATACCCGCATAAACCATCGACTGAACCTTTTTAAAGCCCGGGAGCGGTTCATCTGCCGGAGTTTCCGCATGGGTCACGGTGTCGCCGACTCGGGTGTCGCCTACGTTTTTTATCGAAGCGGTAAAATATCCGACCTCTCCCGCAGAAAGCTCGCCGGTGGGTCTGAGTCCGAACGGGTCCATAACTCCGACCTCAACGACGTCAAACTCCGCGCCCGTGTGCATCAGCCTGATTTTGTCTCCGTTTTTCAGTGTGCCGTCCATTACGCGGATGTAGACCACCACGCCGAGGTAGCTGTTGTACACCGAGTCGAAAATCAGTGCCTTCAGTGGCGCATCCTCGTCCCCTTCAGGTGAGGGAATATCGCGGATTATCGCATCCATTACGTCGGAGATATTGAGTCCGGTTTTCGCCGATACGACGGGACAGTCCTCAGCGGGAATTCCGATCACATCCTCGATTTCGGATTTGCATTTGTCCGGCATAGCGGAGGGAAGGTCAATTTTGTTGATAACAGGAACAATTTCAAGGTTTGCGTCGACTGCGAGATATGCGTTTGCGAGAGTCTGAGCCTCGATTCCCTGTGTCGCGTCAACTACAAGCAGCGCACCCTCGCAGGCGTTGAGAGAGCGCGATACCTCGTAGTTGAAGTCGACGTGTCCGGGGGTGTCAATCATGTTTAGGGCGTATTTTTCACCGTCGGGAGCTGTATAATCTATCCTTACCGCGCGCGCCTTGATTGTGATTCCGCGTTCCCGCTCGAGATCCATGTTGTCAAGGAGCTGCTCCTCCATGTCTCTCGCCTCAACAGTGTTTGAAAACTCGAGGATACGGTCGGCGAGCGTGGATTTGCCGTGGTCAATGTGCGCGATGATGGAAAAGTTTCTGGTGTGTTTCTGCTTATCACTTACTGCC
>JBJFHS010000179.1:0-3151 GCA_051893885.1 Eubacteriales bacterium | reverse complement strand
GATGTCTAAATCAAGCCGCGAGGCCAGCTGACCCGTCCGAAGTGATACCGCCACCCTCGCACTACACGATAAATGATAACAAGGTATGAAGTTCTTGCCAAGCTTCTTACAAGAAGCGTCCCGTTCCCCCCGTCTCCCCCACTTAACCATGTAATATAACTAAATTTTATAGGAGGTCTGTATGAATTTCAGGCAGGTACATCTTGACTTTCACACGAGCGAAAAAATTGACGGAATCGGAGCTAATTTTTCAAAGGAGCAGTTTCAGGATGCGCTGAGGAGGGGGCACGTCAACTCAATCACGGTGTTCTCGAAGTGCCACCACGGATGGGCGTACCACCCGAGCGAGGCGAACGAGATGCACCCGGGGCTTAAGTTTGACCTGCTCGGCGCGGAAATCGAAGCGGCTCACGAAATCGGGGTAAAGACGCCCGTCTACATCTCAGCCGGACTCGACGAGAAAATGGCGCGCCGCCACCCGGAATGGCTCAGGAGACCGAAAGACGACAGAATCGGCTGGGAATACCCGGGCTACCACGAGTTCTGCATGAACAGCCCGTACCTCGACTACCTCATCGCACAGATTGAGGAGGTCGTGAGACGGTACGACTGCGACGGAATCTTCCTCGACATCGTCGGCGTGCGGACTTGCTGGTGCCAGAACTGCGTCAAAACTCTGCTCGGCGAAGGCAAAGACCCGTACAACGACGACAACGCGCGCGAACTCGGAGAAAGAGTCTACGCAAACTACACCCGACGTGTCCGTGAAGCTGTCGACAGAATAAAGCCCGGGCTCCCCGTTTTCCACAACAGCGGACACATCCGGCGCGGAAGACGTGACCTTGCAGACGTGGACACCCACCTCGAGCTCGAGTCACTCCCGACAGGCGGCTGGGGTTACGACCACTTCCCGCTTTCCGCAGCTTATTCGAGGACGCTCGGCAAGGATTTTCTCGGCATGACGGGCAAATTCCACACTACATGGGGCGAGTTCGGCGGCTTCAAGCACCCAAATGCCCTCAGATACGAGGAGGCTCTGTGCGTCGCGAGCGGTGCGAAATGCTCTATCGGCGACCAGATGCACCCCGACGGACACATGGAAGAGGCTACATACGACTTGATCGGCGCGGCTTATTCCGAAATCGAGGAACGCGAAAAATGGCTCGACGGAGTTACATCTGTAGCGGACATTGCGCTTCTTTCGGAGGAGGCGGTGTCGAACTACTATGAAACCGGAAAGATAACCCACACAAGCGGTGCCGACGCCGATGCAGGAGCGGTGAGAATGCTTCTTGAGGGCAAATTCCTGTTCGACGTTATCGACACGGACGAGCTTTTCGGCGGAATCAGCGGCAAGTACAGGCTCCTTATTCTCCCCGACAGCGCGAGACTTGACGACAGACTGACCGAAGCCGTAAATGAATTTATCTCGTGCGGAGGAAAAGTTCTTGCGACAGGCGAGAGCGGACTCGGCTTTGACAACGGCTTCAGGCTCGATTTCGGCTGCTCTTTCAAAGGGGACAGCGAATTCAGCCCGGTTTACTTCCGCCCGAAATTCGACCTCGGAGTTCTCGGAAACTCGGCGTTTGTCATCTATTCCAAGGCGTACAACATTGAATCCACCGGCGGTGAGGTCGTTGTCGAGAGAGAAAACCCATACTTCAACCGCACCACGTTCGCATTCTCGTCGCATCAGCACACCCCGAACAACAAGTCGGAGCGATTCCCCGCCGCTGTAATCGGTCATGACGGTGCTTATATCTCCTCAAAAATCTTCACGGAATACGCGGCAAAGGGCAGCCTTATCGCAAAGCTCATCACGAACCACATTATAAATCTCCTGCTCGGCGAAAAAAAGACGCTTGAGACGAATCTGCCCGCGCAGGGTGTCGTGACGCTCATGGATCAGACGGCGGAGCACAGGCTTGTCAACCACCTTCTCTACGCCTCACCCGTCAGACGCGGCAGCGGAATCGAGGTTATCGAGGACATCACTCCGATTTACAACGTCAGCGTGAAGCTCCGCACCGGCAAAGCGCCGAAGAGGGTCTATCTCGCGCCTGAGGAAAGGGACATTCCGTTCACGTATGAAAACGGCGAGCTGTGCTACACTGTTGACTGTGTCGACTGTCACGCGATGGCTGTCATAGATTACTGAGCGGCAGGCTGCCATCCGAAATGGAGGAATTCAGATGAAAAGATCGGAAATAAACCGCATAATTGAGGACGCGATACAGTTCCTCGGCGAGCACAGATTCCTTCTCCCTCCGTTCGCTTATTTTACACCCGACGAATGGAGAAGCAAAAGTCACGAATACGATGAAATACGGCGCAACTGCCTTGGCTGGGACATCACCGACTTCGGCAGCGGAGACTTCAAAAAATGCGGGCTGTTTCTGTTCACCCTCCGCAACGGAAACGCCCACAACCCGGACGACCGCAAGGTATACGCCGAAAAAATCATGATTGTGGGTGAAAATCAGGTAACTCCGTACCACTATCACTGGTTCAAGCAGGAGGACATCATAAACCGCGGCGGAGGAAACCTGATGATCAAGGTATATGCGGCGGACGAAAACGACAATTTCTCCGACGGCGACGTTGAAATTCAGGTGGACGGCCGGCATTACACCGTTCCTGCGGGAAGCGTTATCAAACTTACGCCCGGCATGAGCATGACCAACACGAAAAAGCTCTACCACGCGTTCTGGGGTGAGGAGGGCTGCGGCAGGGTTCTCGTCGGAGAGGTCAGCCAGTGCAACGACGACTCATCGGACAACCGCTTCTTCGAGCCGGTCGACCGCTCCCCTTACCTCGGTGCAGCAAATGAAGCCGGTGCATCCGACGCAGCCCGTTTCTACGCCTCAGTCGGACGTTTCCCCGAAATCGAAGAAGACGAGCCGCCGGTGCATCTGCTTTGCAACGAATATCCTGAAGCATAAGACGAGGGGAACGGGGGAGAACGGGACGCTTCTTGTAAGAAGCTTGGCAAGAACTTCAATCGGTTTTTATCATTTATCGTGAAAAGCAAGGGTGGCGGTATCACTTCGGACGAGTCAGCTGGCCTCACGGGGGAATATAGACATCCTTGACCCGAGAAAGGGTGGAGTGAGCTCGCAGGGACCGCTAGGTTGCAAGCAACCTTAACCCT
>JBJFHS010000178.1:0-12470 GCA_051893885.1 Eubacteriales bacterium | reverse complement strand
GAGGTCGAGGATCGCTATATCACCCCGCGAGGCCAGCTGACCCGTCCGAAGTGATTCCGCAACCATAGCGCTTCACATCAAAAGATAATTCATTTTGAAGTTCTTGCCAAGCTTCTTACAAGAAGCGTCCGCGTCTCCCCATCCTCCACCATCGCACTCGCTCCATTTGCACACAACATCATATCACAAGAATCAGACAGAGCGCGAGAAGTACTAACAGGAATGCGAAATTCAGGATTGAGAAGAGCTTCATGTAGCCGCCTGCGCTTCCGCCGAACTCGTCTTTGTGCGACATATAGGTGCGGAAGGTGATAAGGCTCGCGAGAGAGGAGATTATCGTGCCGCAGCCTCCTATGTTCACGCCGTACAGAATCGGCTTCCACGACTCGGCGAATTTTGAGAGCAGTATCGCGCTCGGCACGTTCGAGATAAACTGGCACGACATGGTCGAGGTCAGAAGAGACGACACCCCGTTTCCTCCGACAAGCGGCTCCATAACGGACGAAACCGCCGGAATACGCGACATATTTCCCGAGAACACAAAAAAGCACACAAACGTGAACAGCAGACCGTAGTCCACCTCGGCGAGCGCTTTTCTGTCGAGGATAAGAAGCGCCGACGTTATCACAATCAGCCCCGCCCAGTACGGGATGCCGCGGAACACTACAAGTATCGAAAGCGCGAACAGGGTCAGGTAAATCGCAAGTCTCGCCGCGGGCAGCTTCTCCCTCTCGCCGGAAAACGCAATCGGAATCTCCGGCACGGCAAGGCAGGCGAGGAGAATCAGCATTACGGCGAGGAAAAACGGCGGGAACATGGTCTTCATAAATTCGGCAGCGGGAATCGAGAAATACGAGTACAGGTAGAGATTCTGCGGGTTGCCGAACGGGGTAAGCATTCCGCCGAGGTTCGCCGCGATGTTCTGGAGAATAAAGGTGTACGCCACGTATTTTTCGTTCCCGGTGCAGTGCAGAACGATGTACCCGAGCGGGAGGAACGTTATAAGCGCCATGTCGTTCGCAATAAGCATCGAGCCGACAAACGTAATGCACACGAGGGAAACCACCGCAAGCCGCAGATTCTTCGCGAGGGCGATTATTCTCTCGGCGCAGACATAGAAAAAGCGGATCTCCTTCAGCGCGCAGATGACGGACAAAGTGCAGAAAAGACAGGTCAGCGTCCTGTAATCGAGATATCCGAGGTATGCGCTGTCCGGCGGCACGATAAGCGATGTCACAGCCGCAAGCACAAACGCGATGGTCAGCACCGGATTTTTCCGCACGAACGATTTTATTTTGTTGAAAACGTGAGAAGCAGCACCGGCGTGTACCGCTCTCCTGCCGCCAAGCTCTGTTTTATTCATTGATGTCACCCGAAGCAAAATATGAATTTTTTTCACACGATGGTTATTATACTTCACCGCGGGCTTTGCGTCAACTGTGTGTTATAATGAACTTGCACAAACAGATGCAGTCGTTTTTGTTGAAAATTTACACTCCGTCAATCAATCGAATAGGTCCTGTGCTCGCCGCGCCAGTCAAATTCGAGTTTGATCGAAGTAAGCGACGCCCCGCTGTAGTTGATTCGGCTTCCGTACTTTCCGTCTCCTGCAAGCGGGGATTTTCTCGAGGCGAACTGGACGCGTATCTGGTGCGTTCTGCCGGTTTTCAGCTTCACTATTGCCTCGCGGACGGCTTTTCCCTTTATTTCCGACGCATTACCAAGCCGGTATTCGAGGACTGCCAGCTTTGCGCCGCGCCTTTCACCGTCAACCACGAATGATTTGTCTCGCCGTCTGTCGAAATACAGCCAGTCACGCATTTCACCCTCCTCCGGCAGGTTTTCGTCCGGTGCGATGATTGCGCGGTAGGTCTTGTTTAGCCCTCCGTCGGATATAATTTTTGTCAGCTCTGCGGCGGCAGACTTGTTCAGGGCGTAAATCATTACTCCGTCGGTGGTTCTGTCGAGGCGGTGGACGGTGAACACTCCGTTGTCCGGCAGGGCGTTGTCCCTGAGATATTCACGGATATCCGCGGGGCAGGAATTTTCGCCATCCTTTTCCTCCGAGAGAAAACCGAACGGCTTGTATACCACGGCGTAGTCATTGCAGATATAGATGATTTTTGTTTTCATTTTTACTTCGCTTCAATTTTATTTTTATGTTGATTTTATTTTTTCGGCTGCACAGGGGAAAAATGACTGCTGCGGATTATGATGCTTCAAAGCGGAATTTTAAAAAAACTCAGCTTTTTACTTGTCATAAATCCCGGATAAGTCAAAAAAATTATACCAAAAACCGACACTGAAATCAAGCCGTCAAAAGCAATCCAGAACGCCATTTTGTATATCATCCATATTTGACTTTTTCCGTTTTTTTATTAGATATTCAAAAAATGCTCTTGACTATCAGCGTCATTGATATTATAATGATTTTAGTGTAATTTGAACGAATATTCAAATCAATTTTATATGTTTGAAGGAGTATTTCATATGCTAAATATCGGAATCACTTCTCGCTCTTTTAACGGCTTGACGATTTACGACACAGCGTCGGAAATGTCTCGCCACGGCTTTAAATGCACCGAGCTGTGCTTCGTTCACCCCGAGCTTGGCGGATGGGCCTACAACGGAATCGGTTCGCTCGAGGGAATCACTGCGGAAAAAGTCAAAGAGAGCGCGGACGTGTTCAGAAATCAGGGAATTGCCGTGACCTCGCTCGGTATGTTCACCGACCTGCGAAACCCTGAAGAAAGCGCACGGAACGCTGCTGTCGACTACGCAAAGAGGTACATCGAGTTCGCTGCGGAAGCCGGAATCCCCTACATCGCAAGCGAATGCGGTTTCACTCCCGGACGGCGCGGAATCAACGCTGACACTTACGAGTCCGACTACCAGAACCTGAAGGAGACGATCCGCAAGGTATGCCTTGAAGCGGAAAAGTGCGGAGTGCATCTCTGTCTTGAGGCGTGTGTGCTCGACGTAATCCCCTCTCCGAGACGGCTCAAGACGCTTATCGAGGAGCTTGAAGCGGAATCAGAGGTAAGACTCGGCGCTATGCTCGACCCTGCAAACTTCCTTGCGAACTCTGACGAGGAGGGAATGTTCTACTATCTGAAGCACGACATAGGATATCTCCACGGCAAGGACAGAAAGATTAACGCGACATACGGCGTAAACATCGGAGAAGGCGACATCAACTGGGTTAAATTTATGGAGTGCTACATAAAGTTCGCCGACAAGAAGCCGTTCATCCTCGAGTACTGCAACAAGGACAACTGCGGAGAAATCAAGGCCCGCGCGGAGGCTTACTACGAGGAAGCGTTCACGACGATAATCAACCGTCTCAACTGAACGCAGAGTGCGGATTATCCGTTGAAATTCACTTTTAATTAATGAAGCATTTTATTCCTGAGGGAATGTATTCCTCACGGAATAAGCAAATTCAAGCAAAAAACTACAAAATAAAAGGAGACCAATTATGATTACACTTGGTGTAAACTCTGTGCTTTTCAAGGCGTTCCCCTTCAGAACTGCCGCTGAAGCAATCAAAAAATGCGGATACGACGGAGTAGAAATCTCCGCTATCCAGGGTATGTGCGAACACCTCAATATCGACGGCTGGAGAGAACAGAAAGCTGAGCTCTGCGCTATCCGCGACGAACTCGGACTTCCCTTCCTCGCAACCGAAGTAGCTTCCCTCGACAAGGAAAGACTTCTCAAGGCATTTGAAGCGTGCGCTGAAATCGGTATCCCGATCGTCAACATCGGCCCCGGCGGTCAGATGGACAACGAGGAATCCCTCAAGGCTCAGCTCGAAATGATTCAGGACAGAGCCGAGGACGCTGAAAAATTCGGCATCACACTCTGCGTAAAGGCTCACGTCGGTGCTGCCGTTTACTCCACTCCCACAACGCTCAGAATGATGGAAAGCGTAACCTCTCCCGCATTCGGCGTCGACATGGACCCCTCTCACATCCACAGAGCCGGCGAAAATCCCGCTCTCGCACTTCCCGCAGTCCTCTCAAAGATGAAGCACATCCACATCCGTGACTGCAAGGGCGACGGTCCTTCTCCGGGAGAACCCACAAATCAGGCTTGCGGACGCGGTCAGATCGACCTGTTCGGCTACTTCAAGGCTATGATCGACCAGAACTACTCCGGTCCCGTTGACCTCGAAGTTATCGGTCCCGACCAGACTCTCGAAGACGCAACAAGAATCGCCGCTGAAAGCTACGGATACATGAACGCTATCCTCAAGAACCTCGGCGGAAGATAAGTTTGCCTCAATTTTCCAACTTTAACATACAGAAAGGAAAATACCTACCATGAAAAAGTATCCGAACATACTGTTCTTTGGAATAGACAGCCTCCGCAGCGACCATATGTCACTCTACGGCTACAAGCGCCTCACAACTCCCCACATCGACAACTTCATCGAAAACGGCGGTGTTACGTTCGACAGAATGTACTCCCCCTCCATCCCCACAACTCCCGGCTATGCTTCCATGATGACCGGTATGGACTGCTTCTCCACCGACTGCGTTGCGCTCCGTCATGAAGGCCCGCTCACCGACGCCGTCCGCACAATGCCGGAAATTCTCCGCGACTACGGATACACCTCCACATATATCGGCGGTCACTCCTGCCGCGGCTGCGACAACTACATCAACTACCCCGACTGGAACCCGAACAAGGCCGGTGAATTAAACAAGGTCGCAATCCCCGAGCTTGAAAGACTCGCAGCTCAGGACAAGCCGTGGGTTCTCTTCATGCGCCACATGGACCCTCACTCCCCTTACTACACAACCGAACCCTTCACAAGAATGTTCTATCAGGGCAACGAATTTGACCCGAAGAACAAGTCCCTCAACCCCGTTTACGAGTTCAAGCCGTTCCGCGACTACTTCCTGACATGGTTCCCCGAAGGATGCACCGACGCCGAATACATCATCGCTCAGTATGACGCATCCGTCGCTTACATGGACGCCTGCATCAACCAGATTCTCGAAAAGCTGAAGGCTCTCGGCCTCGAGGAAGAGACAATTGTAGTATTCACCTCCGACCACGGCGAAACTCTCTACGACCACGACTGCTACTTCGACCATCACTCCCTCTATGACAACGTTCTCGTCGTACCGTTCGCATTCAAGTACGCCGGATTCCCCTACGAAGGACATATCGACACCATCACACAGACCAAGGACGTTCTTCCCACAGTTCTTGCCCTCGCCGGAATCGACTGCGGCATAAAGTTCGACGGACGCGACATGACAAAGGCTATCACCGGAGAAGGCGTTCGTGAAGAGCCCGAATTCTACATCACCGAGGCTACATGGATGAGAAAGCACGGCTGGAGAACTCCCGAATGGAAGCTGATGGTAGCTCTCGAACCCGACTTCCACTTCAAGCCCGAAATCGAGCTTTACAACCTCATCGAAGACCCGGGCGAAAACCACAACGTAGCTGACGAAAATCCCGACGTCGTGGCATTCCTCCGCGCAAGAATGGAAGCTCACATAGCTAAGCGTGAAAAGGAAGTCGGACATCCCGACCCGATTTACACCAACCTCAACTGGAACGGCTTCGGCAGACCCTTCACAAGCTCCGAAGAAGCGTACAATACCCTTCACATCGGCGACCCCGCAGCTGCTCAGAAGCTCCAGGATAAGCTGAAGGACATGGGTGTAAACGCCTGAGTTTTCCGCTTACATATAATTAAGGAAGAAAACTTCTCAGGCTTTCAATATGAAAAGCCAAAACAAAGCATAACAACACTACAATGACAGCCCCAAAGGAGATGTATATTTATGCAGCGCACTGCTGTTATCGGTATGGGACATATCGGACACCGCCACGCCCGTGCTTATACCGAATGCGATAAAGCTACGCTCACTGCGGTATGCGACAGAGTTCCCGAGCTCGCTAAAGAAGCGGGAGAAAAGTTCGGTGTACCGTACTTCACGAGCGCACAGGAAATGCTCGACGCGATCAAGCCCGACATCGTCAGCATCACTACAGGCGGTTACGAGTATTCCAGCGACCACTACGAGCCCACAATACAGGCTCTCGAAGCGGGATGCCACGTGCTCGGCGAAAAGCCTATCTCAAATGACCTGCGCCACGCTACCGAAATGGTGGAGCTTGCGGAGAAAAAGCACCTCTGCTACGGCATAGACATGAACCACCGCTTCACTCCCGCAGCGCGTCAGGCTAAAAAATGGCAGGACGACGGCAGAATCGGTTCTCTCCTGTTCTGCAACATGGCGCTCTGGATCGGAAAATTCATGCCGCTCGACTCGGTTTACTACCACATCAAGGCACTCAACCCGCACAGCGTCAACATCATGCAGTATTTCTGCGGCCCGATCAAGGAAGTTGCAACCTTTGCAATGAAAGCTCCCGGACGCGACATTTACTCCACTCAGTCCACTACGATGAGATTTGAGTGCGGTGCTGTCGGACACCTGACATCTTCATACGACATCAAGCGCGGTCACCCGATGGAAAGATGCGAGGTTGCCGGAGTCGACGGACGCTTCACCTTTGAGGATATGTGGCGTGAGGCTGTGCTTTATCCGGCTGACTCCCCCCTCAAAGAGGTTTACACAAACCCCGTATTCGACGGCCCGAACCGCTTTGAATGCTTCTATGACACATTCCGCGACAGAATTCACGCTTTCGTAAACCAGGTTGACTCCGGATGCGCTCCCGAGGACATCGACGGCAGCGGTCGTGAGGGTCTTGAGGCGTCGAGAGTAATCCACGCGATGATAAAGTCCATTGAAGAAGGCGGCGCAGTGGTTCAGGTAAAGGATATCGTCGAATAATCCCTTTTTCAAATCCAGAAATAATTATAAGATAAACGAAAGGCTCAGGTCTCGGTATGCAGCATAACGTAAGCTCCCCGCCGGGAACACGCGAAATACTCGAAATAAAAGATTTCATCAGCACCGGTCCGAAAGTCACCGTCACCCCGGCTGAACATCAGGGCAGAGCTCTCCCGCACTCGCACAGCTTTTACGAGATTGTGTATGTCGCAGACGGCTTTACCCTCCACCAGTCATGCGGTAAAATCACCATGCTGATCACAGGAGATTTGTTTTTCGTCAAGCCCGGCGAGGTTCATTCCTACATCAATGCGTACCAGACAAAGCTTTACAACCTGCTGTTTGATTCATCCGCTCTCGGTTCGTTCATCGGGGAACTTTCAGTCCTGCCGGGACTCAATGTCATGTTCTCGGAGACTGACCCCGACGGCGAACCCGATCCTACTCTCCGACTGCTCCATGTGTCGATTGGCGAAAGGCGCAATATTGAAGCCGCTCTTGAAAAAATGTTGTCGGAAAGGCGCGAAAGAAATGTCGGATGGGAAGTCTCCCTTTGTTCGAGGCTGACGTCATTCCTGATAAAATACTCCCGTATGTACAACGAACAGTATTTCTCCTCCGCCGAAGCAAAGCTGACCGAAAGCAGCGGAGACGGCGGGGCGCTGAAATCCTCCCGTTCAAACAACGACTACTACGGGTATATCTACAAGCTCCTGTGCTACATCGACAAGCACTACTCCGAAAACCTCACAATGAACGACCTATCCTCAGTCACCGGACTCTCACCGGACTACATGGCGCGGAAGTTCAAGGCGATTCTCGGTATGACCCCGTCGGAATACGTGCGCAAATTCCGCATAGCAAAGGCGATGGAGATGCTCTGCACAACGGATCTGACTGTGTCCGAAATCTCACAGAAAATCGGATTCTCGGATGTGTCCCTGTTCTCCCGCGTTTTCAAGCAGAATGTGGGCCTTCCTCCGGCGTCTTACCGCAAAAATTCGGTGGAATAACTCCATAGAATCAAGCCATACGGTTTTGGCAGGATGTTTCGACAGCAATAATTTATCAAAAAAATTACCCGAAATCAAAAAAGCAAACCGAAAATACAAAAAAATCGAAAGGAACAACGCAAAATGGAAAAAATCTTCAAGGCCGCGGTCGTTGGTATGGGCGGAATCGGTCACACGCACGCCACCTGCATCAAAAACGACCCCCTCGCTGAACTCGTTGCAGTCTGCGATGTAATCAAGGAAAAGGCTGACGCAGCAGCTGAAAAATTCGGCGTTCCCGCTTTCTATTCCCTCAAGGAAATGCTCATCGCTCACCCCGAAATCGAAGTAGTTCACGTCACCACTTCCGGTTTTGAAAACGGTTCATGGCACTACGATCCCACAATCGAAGCTCTCGATGCAGGCCGCCACGTTCTCGTTGAAAAGCCCATCTCCAACAACATCGAAGAAGCACGCTTCATGGTTGACTACGCCGCAAAGAAGGGTCTGTACCTCGGCTGCGACCTCAACCACTACTTCTCCGAGCCCGCTTTCAAGGCTGACCAGATCATCGCTGACGGCGGCGTAGGCGAACAGGTTTACGCTATGACAAAGGTCGGCTTCAACGGCTCCTCCGTCAATGTAAACCCCGTTGACAAGAACTCCCGTTGGCAGATGCCCTACTCCCACGCTAAGGCATTCCTCACACATCCCTTCTCCGTAATGCGTCACTTCTGCGGCGACGTCACACACATCCAGGCGTTCATGGATAAGCCCGGCGCGAGAAGACAGTCCGAAGACCTCATGCTCTCCATCCAGTCCGTTCATATGAAGTTCCAGAACGGCGCAGTCGGTTACCTCCTTTCACAGAGAGGCGACGCTATGTTCGGTCTCGGCGGATGGTGGTCATTCGAGCTCGCAGGAACACACGGCACATTCTGCATTGAAAACTGCGTTGAAAAGCTCACATACTGGAAGCAGGGTCAGGATCCCGAAGTAATGAACACAGGCGTTACAGACTTCGGCGCTACATTCCCGATCCGTATCCACGCGTTCTACGAAGACCTCTCCAACAACGTTCCGCTCGAACACCTCAGAGCTTCCGGACGCGACGCACTCGCTACAATGGAATACATCTTCGCAGCTATCGACTCCTATGAGTCCGGCGGCGAAATTGTTAGACCTCACGCACTTCCCGCTTACCACGGCGACCCGCGCATCATCCACTGATTTCACATATTTTAATTGTTTTTGTGAAATTTTAACAAAATTTAAAAACACACACATTGGGGAAAGCCTATTTTACATTGGTTTTTCCCAATTTTTTATGTTAACTTGTTGACATTTATTTGTACGTGTGATATACTTTATGTACAATTTTTAAAGGACGTTTTTTAAACACACAAAAAATTGAACAAGCCCGACAATTTTATATGCACAGCGTCAGCGAAACGCTTATTTTTCTTTTATAAGGGCTTATGTGCAAAATAACGAATAAATAATCGAAAAGGAGAAAACAATGAAAAAACACGCGAACAAACAGACGAAAAAAGGTCTCGTCCTGCTGCTCTGCGCTCTGATGCTGACACCTTCAATTGTATCGTGTTCCGAAAGCAGCGTCAACACGAACGATGAAACCAAGGCCGACACCACTCAGACACCCTCGCAGACATCGACCGAAAGCGAAAGCGTTGACGACGAAACAAAGGAGCTTCAGCCCAACATTCCGAAGCTCGACTTTGAAGGCACGACCTTCACTTTCCTCACCTCCGGCGCAAACGATTCGAACGGCGTCGACTGGGAAACCTATGACGTATGGGCGGAAACCATCAACGGCGAACCGATAAACGACGCGGTTTATGAGAGAAACGAATACATAAACGAGACCTACAACGTGTCTATCGCAGAATATAAAACAGCCAAGGACACTCTCAGCGAAATAAAGCAGGAGGTTCAGGCGTCGACAGGTACGTTCCAGGCCGCATTTACTCACTTCCAGAACGGCGCAACACTTTCTCAGCAGGGCGCGCTCCTCGATCTGCTTCAGATGCCGTATATAGATGTATCTCAGCCGTGGTGGGATCAGAGAGCTGCCGAAGACCTTGAGGTAATGGGCAAACTATATCAGGCAACGGGAGACGCCACTGTTATCGACAACGACGCGACATGGGTTCTGTTCTTCAACAAGCAGATGCGCGAAGATTTGCAGATGGAAGACCTTTACACACTTGTTCGCGAGGACAGATGGTACTACGATACTCTCTACGCCATGATTCAGGCTGCGGCAATGGACGTCAATGCCGACGGCAAGATATCATATAAGGACGACAGACTCGGATTTATCACATCCGACGCCTCCTGCTACGGTTTGCTTTACGCATCCGGCCTCCAGCTTGTAATGCCCGACAAGGATGAAGTATTCACATTCACCGACGAGATCGAAAAGCTCACAAGTGTAGTTGAAAAAGCCGGCAAAATCATATCCGACAAAAACACAACTCACCTCACCGGAGACGAGGGTTCAACATCCATCACCATCAGAGTTGCGTTTGAAGAAGGCAGAGGACTGTTCTACGGCGAAGTAATGCAGTGTGCTACAAGAATGCGCGCGAGCGAAACCGATTTCGGTCTTATTCCGTGGCCTAAGTTCGACGAAACCCAGGATTCTTACTACAACTGGATTCACTCCTCGGCAGGACGCGGACTTGTAATTCCGATTTCCGTTCCGCAGGCAGACTATGAAATGGTCGGCGCAATTGTTGAAGCTTACGCAGCTAAGTCAATGTACACTCTGACCGAGGCTTACTACGACAAATCCTTCACATACAAGTCACTCCGCGACGAGGACTCCATTGAAATGCTCGAGATAGTTCTCCAGTCCCGTATGTACTCCCTCGGCGACATCTACTCTCTGGGTCTTGACAGCGGTATCACCACCCTCATCAAAAACGGTTCCACAGACGTCGCTTCCACATGGACTCGTTCGTCAAAGGTAGCAAGCAAGATTCTCGACAAGGCTATAAAGAATCTGGAAAAGTACATAGGATAACCCGGCTCAATCCAAAACAGCGGCGGACTTGAATAAAATCAGGTTCAACCGCTGTTTTTTTGATAAAATTTTTGATAAAAACGGAAAGGAACAAGACACATGGATACAAGAATGTTCTACATCGCACCGGGCGAAAAACCGCTCGACTGCATCAAACCCGACGGTGGATTTGCCGCCATATTCCGCACTATTGCCTGCGTCGGAGACTCACTTTCGTCGGGCGAGCTGGAATCAACCAATCCCGACGGCTCAAGCGGCTATCACGACTACTTTGAATATTCGTGGGGGCAGTATATGGCGCGCGCTCTCGGCTCAAAGGTCTGCAACTTCTCACGCGGAGGCATGACGGCAACGGAGTATATGCGAAGCTGGGGCGAGGCAAACGGCGTATGGGCCGCAGAAAAAGCCGCACAGTGCTACATCCTCGCGCTCGGCGTCAACGATCTGTTCGGAATGAATCAGCCGATCGGAAGCCTCGACGACATAGATTTCTCCGACTACCGTAACAACAACATGGACACCTTCGCGGGCTGCTACGCCTCGATAATCCAGCGTTACCGCGAAATAGAGCCGAAATGCCGCGTTTTCCTCATGACAATGCCGGTTGAAAATTCGGTAAATGACCCGGGGAACGAAAAAAAAGCCGCCCACGCAAAGCTGCTTTACGACCTCGCGGGCAGGCTTGATTTTACATATGTGATAGATTTGTTCAAATACGGTCCGATATACGACGCGCAGTTCCGCAGAAACTTCTATCTCGGAGGACATCTCAACGCGACAGGCTACCTCATCACCGCGCAGCTTGTAATGTCGTACATTGACTACATCATCCGCAGCAAGCCGGAAGACTTCACGCAGGTCGGCTTCATCGGAAAGGGAGTCCACAGCGCTCACGGAAAGTGGTAAGCCGCAGGAATCCTTTATAAATCCGCGTCCTTCAGATACTCGTGACCGTGCTCGGCGATATATTTTTTGCGTCCGGCAAGATTATCACCGAGCATCAGGTCGAACATTTCGGCAGTCGCGGCGGCATCGGATGGGGTCACTCGGATAAGTCGGCGGCTGGAGGGATTCATCGTAGTCTTCGACATCATCTCCGCGGAGTTTTCGCCGAGTCCCTTTGAACGCTGGAGGGTGTACTTTCTGCCCTCTTTTTCGAGCCGCTTCACTATCTCCGCCTTTTCCGGCTCGTTGTATGCGAACTCAATCTCACCCTTCGACGGAGTTATTTCAAACAGCGGCGTCTCAGCGATGTACACCTTGCCCTCTCTGAGCAGCGTCGGGAGGAGCCGGTAGAACAGCGTCAGAAGGAGGGTGCGAATCTGGAATCCGTCCTCGTCCGCATCGGTACAGATTATAATTTTCGCCCAGCGGAGGTTGTTTATGTCGAACGGAACCATATCCGACTTGTGCTTTGTCTGAATCTCGACGCCGCAGCCGATTACGCGGAGCAGGTCACAGATGATATCGCTCTTGAAAATTCTGTCGTAGGACGCCTTTATGCAGTTGAGCGTCTTTCCGCGGACGGGGATTATCGCCTGAAATTCCGCGTTTCTCGCCATCTTACACGATGTCATAGCGGAGTCACCCTCGACGATGTAA
>JBJFHS010000177.1:0-12544 GCA_051893885.1 Eubacteriales bacterium | reverse complement strand
GAGCTCGCCGAAAACGATAAGCTGAAAAAGGAGATTGCCCGACTGAAAAAGACCGCGCGCGAAAAAACGGAGTGGGCTGACCGGGCTGAGAGCACAAAGATAGGCTTTGACCCGACGAAGGTTGAGAAAAGCATGGGCAGACGCTCGTACATCGGCGCGAAAAGTAAAAAAATGAACAAACGAGCTGCCGCCATCGAAGAGAGAACGTCGCGCGCAGTCGAGGAAAAATCCGAGCTTCTCAAAAATATCGAGGAGTCCGAAAGCCTGAAGCTGCACACGCTCGACTACCACTCCGACACGCTGGGGTACTTAAAAAATGTGTCGATAAGCTACGGCGAAAAGTCGGTCTGCGAAAACATCAGCTTTGAAATCAAAAAAGGGGACAGAATTCTGCTCCGCGGGAGAAACGGCTCCGGCAAATCGAGCATTTTAAAGCTGATTATGGGCGAAAATATTCCGCACACGGGCGAATTATACCTCGGAAACGGCGTGATAATATCGTACGTGCCGCAGGATGTGTCGCATCTCTCAGGAAATCTGAGTGATTTTGCATACGAGCACGAAATCGACGAGAGCCTGTTCAAAGCGATACTTCGCAAGATGGATTTTTCCCGCGAGCAGTTCGATGTGCCGATTGAGCGAATGAGCATGGGGCAGAAAAAGAAGGTCCTGATTGCGAAAAGCCTGTCGGAGCGCGCACATATTCTGATATGGGACGAACCGCTGAACTATATAGACGTTCTGTCGAGAATCCAGCTTGAGGAGCTCATTCCGGCGTTTGAACCTACGATGATTTTTGTCGAGCATGACGCGGATTTCAGTGGGAAAATTTCGACAAAAAATATTATGCTATGAGAGATGTAAATCAATATAACAACAAAAATATTTTATTTTTTAATAAAAATATCAAAAAAACTATTGACAAAAAATAAAAACCATGTTACAATAAGTTCATCAGATGGAAGTTTTTTACAGTATCTTTTAATAAACAAGCTCAGTTTCACTTGAAAAAATAAGTATGGTCTGATTATTCACTTTTTATAATTTTAAAAGAAAGGAGGAAGAAAAAATGAAAAAGAAAATATTTGTAGTTGTTCTTTATGTGTAATGGTTGTAATCGCTTCAATCCATATTTTTGCTACTACGGATGCGTGTTCACACAGTAATGGTATGGCAATGGGTTTGTATTCTCATTCCCCAAGCGGTGGCGGTTGTTACGCTCACGAACGATATTACTGCGATATTTGCGGTCATACATTCTATGATATTGAGACGTCGTATTCTTCGTGTCCCAGTTGGCATAAGCAACATCCTAATTGGCAGTGATATAACTAAGTAAAATTATTAACGAGGCAGAATATCACTTAGTTTAAGGTGAATTTCTGCCTCGTACTATTGGTGATTTATATGAAAAAAATATTACCTTTTTTTATTCTCCTCTTGTTTGTCTGTACAGCCTGTTCCAACTCGGAAATCACGGATGAGCGGAACTTTAACATAAGTGAAGCTTTGAAAATCAGAACATGGCTACTTGATGAAGAACTTGAGGGTAAAGGTCACTGGGGATATATAGACCCTAGTACGAGAACCACTCCGCACGAAGATGATGGAAACGGTTACTGGATTCCTAACGACGGTGAGGCTGAGGTGGATAACGATGACGTATTTGTGTACGAAGAATTGGAAGTCGGAGTCCCACGCACTATGGCCCCAATGTCATTGCATATGTTTAGAGAAAAAGGTAGTTATATTGGATATTCAAATCTGAATATAGAAATTGACTTTGAAGGATTTGTGGAGGTTGAAAAAATTGAGCCGAATGACAGCAGTATAAGACTCATGTTTTCTTATTCGGATAAAGGCACATCTCCGATTACGGCTGAAAGTATCAGAGTAAACTCACCGACCAAAATAAACATCTGCCCCGTCGGAAAAATCACATATACAGAGGGTTCCGGAGGACTTCTTATAACAACTGATACACTGGTGGACAAAGAATATACCATACAGATTCGCACATATTTCGATGACGGAACTCCTGCTGTCACTGCCGAGCTGAAACTGACAGCAATTCCCGACCCAGAATATCCATGGCAAACAGTGCATAAGGGTCATTATGGGGAGATGTACAAAACAAACGAGGAGCGAACCCGTTTCTGCAAGATAGAGCTTTTGTCGTACAGCTACAGCGATATGTACATTATCAAAGGCGAGGCAGGAAACGCAGGATAAACACTGCCGGACTTATAATTTGCAATACAATAAGCACGCAGACTGACTCGGAAGCATTTATTTTATGTATGACGAGTCGGTATGTGTGCTTTTCTTTTTGCATTAACGTGTTGACAATTATTCAAAAATGTGGTATAATTATAAATATAATCAACTTAACATGAAATTTGCAAAGATAAATTATTCATTTTTCTGCATATCGGAGGAATAAACATGGGACTTACCCTCGCTGAGAAAATATTAAAGGCGCATACTGTCGACGGAGAGTTCAAAAAGGGCTCTGAAATCGGTCTGAAAATCGACCAGACACTCACTCAGGATGCCACAGGCACAATGGCTTACATAGAGTTCACTGCAATGGATATTGACCGCGTGAAAACCGAAAAGAGCGTCGCTTACGTCGACCACAACACTCTCCAGTCCGGATTTGAGAACGCCGACGACCACCGCTTCATCGCTTCAGTGTGCAAAAAACACGGTATTTATTACTCCCGCCCCGGAAACGGAATCTGCCATCAGGTACACCTCGAACGGTTCGGAATCCCCGGAAAAACACTTGTCGGCTCGGACAGCCACACCCCGACCGGCGGCGGAATCGGAATGATCGCTATCGGTGCGGGCGGTCTTGACGTTGCGGTCGCAATGGGCGGCGGAGCGTATTACATCACCTACCCCAAAATCGTCAACGTTGAACTGACCGGAAAGCTCTCACCGTGGGTCAGCGCGAAGGACGTAATTCTTAAACTCCTTTCAATAATGTCCGTCAAAGGCGGAGTCGGCAAAATCATCGAATACACCGGCGAGGGCGTGAAAACTCTCTCCGTACCCGAACGCGCCACGATCACCAATATGGGAGCCGAGCTTGGCGCAACCACCTCGATTTTCCCGTCCGACGACATCACACGCGAATTTCTCCGCGCTCAGGACAGGGAAGAGGTCTGGACTCCTCTGTCAGCTGACCCCGACGCCGAATACGACGAGCACATCACAATCGACCTCTCATCTCTCGAACCGATGGCAGCCTGCCCGCACTCACCCGACAACGTGAAATCCATCAGGGAAATAGGCAGAATGAAGATTGACCAGGTCTGCATCGGCTCGTGCACCAACTCGTCCCTTCTCGATATGCTCAAAGTAGCGTACATTCTCGACGGAAAAACCGTTCATCCCGACGTTTCTCTCGCCGTATCTCCCGGCTCAAAACAGGTGCTCGGCATGATGGCGGAAAACGGCGCACTCGCTAAGATTATTTCAGCCGGAGCACGTGTACTTGAGTCAGCCTGCGGTCCGTGCATCGGCATGGGTCAGTCTCCGAACTCCGCCGGAATCTCGCTGCGCACATTCAACCGCAATTTCGAGGGCAGAAGCGGTACAAAGGATGCTAAGGTTTACCTCGTTTCCCCCGAAGTCGCAGCCGCGTCAGCCATTGCCGGATATCTCTGCGACCCGAGAGAACTTGGCAATATGCCCGAGTTCGTTCTTCCCGAAAAGTTTGAGATCAACGACAACATGGTAACTCCTCCCGCACCTGCAGATGAAGCCGATAAAGTCGAGATTCTCCGCGGCCCGAACATCAAGGAATATCCGAAAACCGAACCCCTTGCGGACTGCATCACTGCGGAATGTTCGCTCAAGGTCGGCGACAACATCACTACCGACCACATCATGCCCGCCGGTGCAAAAATTCTCCCCCTCCGCTCAAATATCCCCGCCATTTCAAAGCACTGTTTCGCAGTTTGCGACGACACATTCCCCTCACGTGCGCTTGAACTGGGCAGGAGCATTATAGTCGGCGGAGCGAACTACGGTCAGGGTTCATCGAGAGAACACGCGGCACTCGCACCTCTTTACCTCGGAGTGAAGGCCGTAATTGTAAAGTCATTCGCAAGAATCCACCGTCAGAACCTCATCAACGCGGGAATCCTACCCCTTGAATTCGTCAACGAAAGCGACTACGACGAAATTTCACAGGGCGACACCCTTGAGCTCAGTGGTCTGCATGACTTTGTGAAAAACGGCGGCGTGCTCAATGTTACCGACAAGACAAACGGCAAGGTCTTCGGCGTTAAATGCGACCTCAGCGAGAGAATGATCGGCGTAATCCTCTGCGGCGGCCTGCTCGAATACACTAAGGAAAACCTTAAATAAAACCTAAAATAACTGTAAACGGAGATAAATTATGGCTAAAATTCAAATGAAAACCCCGCTTGTCGAGATGGACGGCGACGAGATGACCCGTGTCCTCTGGCAGTGGATCAAAGAGATACTGATCGAGCCTTACGTCGACCTCAAAACCGAATACTACGACCTCGGGCTTGAAAAACGCAACGAGACAAACGACCAAATCACGATAGACTCCGCCAACGCGACGAAAAAATACGGTGTAGCCGTAAAATGCGCTACAATCACCCCAAATGCCGCACGGATGACCGAATACAACCTCAAGGAGATGTGGAAGTCTCCCAACGGCACAATCAGGGCAATCCTCGACGGAACGGTCTTCCGCACACCGATTATAGTCAAGGGCATCACACCGTACATCCCGACGTGGACAAAGCCCATCACAATCGCGCGTCACGCATACGGAGACGTCTACAAGAACACTGAGCTTAAGGTTCCCGCCGGAGCAAAAGCCGAGCTTGTAGTCACAGACCGCGACGGAAATGAGACAAGGGCGGCGATTCATCAGTTTGACGACTCCTCGGACGGAATTGTGCAGGGCGTTCATAACGTTGACAAGTCAATAAAGAGCTTTGCACGCAGCTCGTTCAACTACGCGCTCGATCAGAAAAAAGACATCTGGTTTGCCTCAAAGGACACTATCTCGAAGACCTACGACCACCGCTTCAAGGACATCTGGGCGGAGATTTACGAGAATGAGTACAAGGAAAAGTTCGAGGAAGCCGGAATCGAATACTTCTACACTCTCATCGACGACGCGGTCGCACGTGTGATCAGAAGCGAGGGCGGATATATCTGGGCCTGCAAGAACTACGACGGCGACGTCATGAGCGACATGGTAGCCACAGCTTACGGAAGTCTTGCGATGATGACCTCGGTTCTCGTATCCCCCGACGGAAATTACGAGTACGAGGCAGCTCACGGAACGGTTCAGCGCCACTACTACAAGCACCTGAAGGGCGAGGAGACCTCTACCAACAGCGTCGCCACAATTTTCGCGTGGAGCGGTGCGCTGAGAAAACGCGGCGAGCTTGACAACCTTCCCGACCTCGTCGATTTTGCCGACAGACTTGAAAAAGCCTCAATTAAGACTATCGAGGACGGCGTGATGACGGGCGACTTATACCTGCTCTCAAAGCTCGGGAACAAGAGAAAAGTCAACTCGCGCGAGTTTTTAACCGAAATTGCGGCGAGAATGTAATATGATTCGATAAAACAAAATAAAAAAGCCTTCGGTGAGCTGCCGCTTTGATTGAGTGACGGCTGCCGGAGGCTTATTTTGTATGTTAAATTTATCTGAAGGCATTTAATTGAAGTGCATGGAGGAGCCGGGATTCATCCGAACGATTTTGTTTCTGTAATCGCGTGAGATCGGGTCGTAGATTAAGTCCTCAACTATTTTTGACGAGCCGAAAAAGTGCATCGGGATGGCGCGCTTGATCTGAAAATGCCGCATATAATAATCAAATCCGAGGAATGAATACATCCCCTGCCGTGTGTCGAGAGGAAGAAAAGCGGTGTCTATTCTGAAATTTTTCAGTCCGCGCGTGTATTCACGGAACCTGCCCGCCATTTCGTAAACCTCGCCTTCGCTCATTCCCTCCCAAAGCCAGAGATTGAGGTCGCCGGCGTGGTAGATATTCCGACCCATGCAGCCCGCCAAAAAAGCCACTCCGCAGTCGGTCGACGGGAGAGTTTTGAGGCGGAATCTGCTCTCGAGGCGCAAATCCATTCCGGGCTCAACGGAGATATAGTCGCTCACGCCGTGTGATTTTATTTCGGACTCGGGTATGTCGGAGGACACTACGAATTTAACGCACGGGTGAAATTGGCACAGGCGAAAAATCTCGGGGTTGTAGTGATCCTCGTGAATGTGGCTTATGAATACATACAGCTTTTTTTTCATAGCCAAAGCCGGAAGCGTCCCTTCGGAATAGTCGAATATCAGCATATGTGTTTCGGACTCCACGGAAAAACCGCTGTGACCGATATTGTTTATAACAATCATTTAACCCCCGACAGTGTCATAACATAAAATGAAATTGATAATGATATGTTATCATTATTATCGTAATTTGTCAAGAGAGTATAATGGAACGGCTCTGATTTCTTTCGGGCTTGGAGGTCAGAATAAACTTCGGACAAAAATTTATTTATAATGTTAATAATTTTTTTGCACGGCTTTTATAAAAAGCATCATCTTTCCCCTTTACTTTTGCGTGAAAATATGGTATTATTAAAAGAACCTTCCATAAGAACAGCCAACAAAAACGGCTGAAAATAATTTATAGCAAAGGAATTGTCATGGATATTCAATTCAACGATATACTCAAACATTTCAACATGAATATTAAGCCCGCCGCTTACGGAAACGGGCATATCAATGACACATACATCGTTCACTCCTCTCCGGATTATATTTTACAGCGAATCAACAAAAACGTCTTTACAAATCCCCCCGCCGTCATGGAAAACATCATGGGCGTCACGGAGTTTTTGAGAAAGAAAATTGAAGCCGATGGCGGAAACCCCGACAGAGAAACGCTGACACTTATCTACACCATCGACGGAAAGCCGTATTACCACCACACCGATGGCGAATACTACCGCGTGTATAAATTTATCGACAATGCCAAATCCTACGACATAGTCGAAAATCCGATGCAGCTGTATCATGCCGCTCGGGCGTTCGGAAAATTCCAGCGTATGCTCGCCGATTATCCCGCCGATAAGCTCAACGAGACAATTGTGAACTTCCACAACACCCGCGTCAGATATGACCAGTTCAAGGAAGCTCTCAGAAACGACAAGGCGGGCAGAGCGTCCTCGGTAAAGGCGGAGATAGACTTCGTCCTCGAGCGCGAATGTGACGCAGGAGTGGTGGTTGACGCTATCGCAGAGGGAAGAATCCCGCTCAGAGTTACTCACAACGACACAAAGCTCAACAACGTCCTCCTCGACAACACTACAGGTGAGGGGGTCTGCGTAATCGACCTTGACACCGTAATGCCCGGCTCGCTCCTGTACGACTACGGCGATGCGCTCCGTTTCGGCGGTTCAAGCGGTGCGGAGGATGAGCGCGACCTCGACAAGATTTACTTCAGAGTCGACAACTTCACCGCATTCACAAAGGGATTCCTCGAGGAGCTGCCCACCATTACGGATGAAGAATTAAAGCTGCTCCCGTTCTCGATAAAGCTCATGACACTCGAGTGCGGCTCACGGTTCCTCGCGGATTACCTCAACGGAGACACGTACTTCAAGACCGCATATCCCGAGCACAACCTCGACAGATGCAGAACTCAGTTCAAGCTCGTCCGTGAAATCGAAGAAAAAATGGATGAGCTGAACGGCATTGTCAAAGAATTAAGCAAGAGATAAAATCAAATAAAAAAACGCAGAATATGCTCGACTGAAAAAAATCGGGCTTTTTGCGCGTTTACAGAGTAATAATTTGCTGTGTGAATTTCTTGCCCAGTAAATAACGTAGTTGAAAATGGCGGATATATTTGAACTTTTCAAAAAAATACAGTCGACGGAAAAAAAGGACGCGGGAAAACCGGAGTTTATCATAGCGGGACTCGGAAACCCGGGCGAAAAATACACCTATACAAGGCACAACGCAGGCTTTCTCTGTGCGGATTTTCTCTCGCAGAAGCTGTCCTGCCCGATAAAAACGCTGAAATTCAAGTCGCTCTATGGAATTACAAACATCGGTGAGCACAGGGTGATGCTGCTAAAACCCCAGACTTACATGAACGCCTCGGGAGACGCAATAGGTGAAGCCGCGGAGTTTTATCAGATACCTCCGGAGAATATTATCATCATAAGCGACGATATATACCTCGCCCCGGGTCGGATGAGAGTGCGCAAAAGCGGCTCACACGGCGGTCACAACGGGCTGAAAAGCATCACGGAACGGCTCGGCAGCGAAAATTTCCCGAGAATCAGAATCGGTGTGGGTGAAAAACCGAATCCCGAATACGAACTCGCCGACTGGGTGCTCGGAAAAATCCCTAAGGAGGACGAGGAAAAGCTGTTCTCCGTTTTCGGCGTGGTTTTCGAAAACCTGCCGCTCATAATCGACGGAAAAATCGACGAAGCTATGGGAAAGTGCAACGGGGTCAGATTTTAAGAGAAATTATTCTGCCTCCGCACCATTTGGCAGCACGATTTGATTGATTTAATTAATATACAGAAAAGAGGAATAATGAACTACAGCTTACTGTGCGATATTTTTCGCAAAAACCGTGAATATACCGACCTCACCGCCGCTCTGAGCGCACCCGTGTACGGAAAACGCAAGCCGTATTACGTCAGCGGACTCACCACAGGGGCGGAATATGTTTTTCTCCAGTCGCTTGCAGAGGACTTCGCCGATACATCATGTCCGATCGTGCTTGTCTTTGCGGACGAAAAACGGGCGTCGTCATTCAGAGGCTTTCTTGAATCCTGCGGAACCCGGGCGGCGTATTTTCCGTCGAGGGAATACTGCTTTTCAAACATCGCGTCCTCTCACGATTACGAGGGTGAGCGTCTGAGCGTGCTGTCATCCCTCGCCGGAATCACAACCGAGGAGAGCAGGGCGGGCGTTATCTGCACCACGGCTGAGGCGGTACTGCAAATCACCGTGTCGCCGGACGTGCTCAGAGAAAAGTGCATCAGAGTTGCCTTCGACGAGCCGCTCGACACCGAAATCCTTGCGGGAAAGCTCACCGAAGCGGGATACACAAGAGTAGAGCTCGTCGAGGCAGTCGGTCAGTTCGCAATCCGCGGCGGAATTGTCGATGTGTATCCACCGTCGTCCGAGGCGGTCAGAATCGAGCTTTTCGGCGACGAAATCGACAGGATGGGTTATTTTTCCACGGAAACGCAGCGATTTACCGAAGCCTCACCCGAGACTCTCGTTTTTCCCCCTGTCAGGGAGCTAATGTTCTCCGACGAAAAGCGTGACGAGCTGAAGGAAGCGGTCAAACGCCACATCCGCCGAATCGGTCACACGGAGGAGAAAAACGCCAGAGCCGCGGAGATTCTCGGAAGTGAGCTGACATCAATCGAGCACGGCTTTGAGCTGAATTTTGCCGACAAATACCTGCCGATTCTCTACCCGGAGGGAACGTCTTTTCTCGATTATTCCTATGGCGCGATGGTGCTTGTCGACTGCGTTTCGATTGAGGACAGGGCACACGCGCAGGCGGCTTTGATAGAGCAGAGTCTGGCGGATATGACAGAGAACTACGAGCTTCCGCCCATGAAAAACGGGGTGTATCTGCGTGAATTTGAGGAAATTGGTGGGCATCAGTCGGGAGCTGTAGTGTTCATGGACTCCCTCGCGCGGACTCACACAGGATTTACACCGGCTGCACTGTTCTCCTTCAACACGCGCCACGTCCCGGCTTATGCGGGAAACACCGCCCTGTTTAACGAGGATCTCGGCAGATTCCGCGGTGAGGGATATCTCTGTGCCGTGCTGTGTGCGAGCGAAAACGAAAGAGCTGCGCTGACTGAGGCAATAAACTCCGACGGAAACAGCGCGATGCAGGCAGACTTATCCAAAAACGACGCTGAAATTGACATTGACGCTATGCTGAAAAGCAAAAATCCGCCGGTTCTTGTGATGAGCGGTGAATTCCCGGGCGGATACGAGCTTGCTTACCCCAAATTCGTGCTTCTTGACTACTCAAAGGAGGCGTCAAAGCCCTCGCACGGACGGTATCTCAAAAAGGCGAAGAAGAAAAAGTCCGCAACCGAGGCGATAATGTCTTACGCTGACCTCGAGGTGGGCGATATCGTCGTGCATGAGGCGTACGGAATCGGGCAGTACATGGGTCTTGAAACGCTGACTATTGACGGCGCGTCGCGAGACTATGTCCACATCAAGTACGCCGGAAGCGACAAGCTGTTTCTGCCGGTAGACCAGCTCGACCACGTCTCAAAGTACATCGGAGCGGGCTCTGACACCGGAATGGTCAAGCTCTCCAAAATGGGCGGCGCGGACTGGATGCGGGCAAAAAGCAAGGCCAAGGCGTCGACTCACGAGATGGCAAAGGAGCTTATCGAGCTGTATGCGCGACGCAGAAAGACCAAGGGAATCGCGTTCGACCCGGACGACGATATGTGCCGCGAGTTCGCCGATTCGTTTGAATACGAGGAAACCGACGGACAGCTCTCCGCAATAGAAGACATCAAAAACGACATGGAAAAGCCGTATCCGATGGACAGACTTCTCTGCGGCGACGTTGGCTACGGCAAAACCGAGGTCGCACTGAGGGCGGCGTTCAAGGCTGTCATGAGCGGAAAGCAGGTCGCCGTTCTCGTACCCACGACTATCCTCGCATATCAGCATTACCAGACGTTTTTAAGCCGCATGAGAGCCTTTCCTGTGCAGATCGACATGGTTTCGCGATTCCGAACTACATCAGAGCAGGCGGCGTCAATCCGCAAGGTCGCGAGAGGGGACACGGATATAATCATCGGCACGCACAGGCTTATTTCAAAGGATGTGAAATTCCGTGACCTCGGGCTCATCATAATCGACGAGGAGCAGCGTTTCGGCGTCGCTCAGAAAGAAAAGCTCAAGCAGCTCGCGGTGAATGCGGATATCCTCACACTTACCGCGACACCTATTCCGCGAACCTTGAACATGGCGATGGGCGGAATCGTCGACATGAGCGTGCTTGAGGAGGCGCCGGGACTGCGTTCACCCGTCCAGACCTACGTTATGGAGTTCGACGAGTCCATAATCCACGAGGCAATACGTCGCGAGCTGCGTAGAGGAGGACAGGTTTTCTATCTCTACAACCGCGTCGAGGGAATTTATAACGTTGCCGACAGAATCGAGCGGGCAATTCCCGATGCAAAAATCGCGGTGGCACACGGCAAAATGGACCGCGACGCTATTGAGGAGGTTTGGGACTCCCTGATCCGCGGCGACATCGACATTTTAGTCTGCACTACAATCATCGAAACCGGCGTCGACATCCCAAATGCGAACACGCTGATAATCGAAAACGCGGAAAACTACGGACTGTCCCAGCTTCATCAGATAAGAGGGCGGGTCGGCCGTTCGAGCACAAGGGCGTTCGCTTATTTCACCTATCGCAGGGGAAAGCAGCTCACCGAAATCGCGGAAAAACGACTCTCCGCACTGAAAGAGTACGCTGAGTTCGGCGCGGGCTTCAGGATTGCTCTGCGTGACCTCGAAATAAGAGGGGCGGGAAATCTGCTCGGCGCGGAACAGCACGGTCACATGGAGGCGGTCGGCTACGATATGTACATGAAGCTGCTCGAGGAGGCTGTGATCGAGGAAAAGGGCGAGGAGGTCAAAAAGCCGCTGCCCGAATGTGCGGTAGATATACGCTGCGACGCTTACCTGTCGAAATCATACATCGCCTCCGCACCGCAGAGAATGGATATGTACAAGAGAATAGCCAGAGTTGAAAACGAGGACGACTACAACGACATCATAGACGAACTCTGCGACAGATACGGCGAGCCGAACTCACAGGCGGTGAATCTGTGCCGGATCGCGTGGATAAGGGCGATGGGCAGACAGTGCGGATTTTCCAAGATAGAGGAAAAAGACGGCGCGGTAAGGCTGTACACCGAAAAGCCCGACGCCGCTAAAATCCAGAGGCTATCCCTCGCTTATCCCACTCTCGGAGTTCGCGTAATGCTGTCACAGAACCCCTTTATTACCATGAAAACGAAAAAAAATATGCGGAATACGGAATTTTTGCTCGAATTACTTCAGAAATACACGAGTTTTTCGGACAAATAATATACTTTGTTCATTTTCATGAGGTATAATATAAAAACAGTGTAAAAAAAATGAAAGCGGCAAAAACATGAATATAAAAAAGATATCAGCAGCCACCTTCGCGTCGGTCATGCTTCTTACCTCGCTTTCCTCGTGCTCGTCAGATGCGGTCATGACCTACGGAAAATACTCCATATCCGAAAACGAGTTTATGTACTACCTCGCGACATATAAGGCGAGATACGCCCAGACCTATTCGGATTTCAAAAATACACACGAATATTTTTCACAGGTGATCGGTGAGGACGGCAGCACGGCTGAGGAGATACTGTACAGCGCGGTGATACACAACGTAAAAATGACGCTTGTGTC
>JBJFHS010000176.1:0-12563 GCA_051893885.1 Eubacteriales bacterium | reverse complement strand
CGTAGCTGCTGAGCTGTTTGTTCACAAAATATCCGACTGCGGTTGCAGCTGTTATGATGAGGATGAGGAGCGGGTCGACTGTTGTGAGCATAAGGAGGTAAATCACAAATCCGGCGGTATTGGTGAGAAGCTCGGTCAGCGTATTCCAGACGGCTTCGGTGGCGGCGCGGTTTGAATTGCACGACTGCTCGGCTTTCGACTGCATTTTAATGAACTTTTCGTCCTCGAGGTTGGGGTACGAGGTAACGCAGCACTTTTTATTGAGTCGGGCGATAATTGCGCAGCGCACCGAGATTTTGCCGTACATTATATTCGTGCCGACATATGACGAAGCCGCGCTGCACAGCATAAGGGCAAGAGTGAAGCCGGCGAGAGTGACGATAAGCTCGTGAAGCGGGACTCCCCTCTCCACTTTATCGAGCAGCGTCGGCGAAATAAACAGTCCGATAAGGCTGTTGACGACGGCAAAAAACGAGGTCAGGAAGCAAAGCAGCAGGACTTTTTTCTCCTTTTCCTCCCACGCGGTCCTGATCATATAGCCGGAGCACTGCCACATATTGTACCGCGGCTTCTCCGTCTTTTCCTTTTTCTTTTTTACAATATCTTCTTTCAACTGAATCACCATCCTTTTTACGTCTTTATTATACACCGAAAATTCCGCCCGTGTGTTTTTTGGGGACGAATTGCCGATTTCGGGGGATGAATTGCAGAAAACAGGTGTGAATCGGCTGAAAATTACAGGACGGGGATCATGATTTCGGTGGAGAAGGCGCCGTCCTCGCTGTTGCGTGAGATGTAGCCGCCGTACCGCCCAACGATGTCGTCAACGCGGACAAGACCGAAGCCGTGGCCCTCGCCTTTTGTTGTGGTGAATCTGCCGCCGACCTTTTTCGCTTTTTTTGCGGCGGTGAGGTTGGTTATTGAAATATAGAGCTGGGTGTTTTTGATATCAATGTAGACGCGTATCATGCGCTCGTTCTCCGGCAGGCTGAGCGAGGCTTCGATTGCGTTGTCGAACAGGTTTCCGATGACGATGCAGAGGTCAATTTCCGATATTTTCAGCTCCACGGGCACGTGCGCGTCGGCTTTAACGTTTATATTCTTCGACTTTGCGAGGGAGATTTTGCTGTTGAGGATGGCGTCGGTCATTCTGTTGCCGGTTTTGATTGCGGTGTCGACAGTGCTCAGGTCGTCGTCGAGCTTGTCGAGGTACTCTTTTATCCCCTCGATATCCCCCCTCGCCGCCAGCACCTTCATCGTCTGGATGTGGTTGCGGTAGTCGTGTCTCCAGCCGCGCATTTGTTTATACATATTTTCGACCTCGGCGCAGTGCGTTCTGACAAGGTCTCTCTGGTATGCCGCGAGCTGCTTATTTACATATTTTGACAAAAACGACATTGTTTTCCCCTTAAAAATTCCTGATGAACGCCTGATTGAGCGGCTCGTACAGTCCTCTCGACAGCGGCACAACTGTTCCGTCGATGAGGGTGACATCTTTTTTGTACGTGCGTCTGATGTACCTCAGATTCACGATATACGAGCGGCTTGTGCGGAAAAAACGGCTGTCAAGCTCCTTTTCGATTTTCGACAGTGTGGTTCTGACGCTGAGTTCTTCTTTTGTCGTGTGGACGGTGATATAATTCGCCCGCACCTCGATGTAGGTTATCTCGTACATCGGGACGCGAACCATTCCGTCGTTCAGCTCGAAGAAAATCGCGCGCTCGTTTTTCCTGATTTTATCGGCGGCTTTATCGAGCACGGCGGAAAATTTTTCGTAGTCGACCGGCTTCAGGATATAATTCAGGGCCTCGACGTCGTATCCGTCGGAGATATAGTCGTCGTAGCCGGAGACGAACACGATCTGGACCTCGCGGTTGACCTCCCGTATCTTTCTGGCGAGCTCGACCCCGTTTATCCCCTTCATCTCGATATCGAGCAGCAAGAGATCGTACGCCTTATTATCCTCCAGCTGAAAAAGAAAGCTCTCCGCCGACGAAAACATACTCTTCGTGACCGTGTTCCCTCTCTCCCTCGCCCATCTCTCAAGATACGAGCAAACGATCTCCCGGTCCCCCGGCGCGTCGTCGCAAACAGCAGTTCTGATTTCCATGTATTCCTCCTTTTTTATGTGAGTGCGGTTGTGGAGTCAAGGGGACGCGTCCCCCGTTCCCCTGTCCTTAACCTTGTCCGATCACAATCATCCTGTCGATCAGCTGCTTTGCGGCTCTTGCGGAGCGTCCGCCCATTTCGAGAGCGAATCGTTCGGCTTCGAGGTCGAGGGCTTCGTCGGCGGTGATTCCGTTTTCTTCGGCGAGGCGGCGGACTATGTGCAGGTAGGTCTTTTTGTCCGGCTTGTTGAATGTGACGTGGAGACCGAAGCGCTCGGATAGGGAGGTAAGCTCCTGAATCGTGTCGTTTCTGTGGATTTCGTCGCCGTCGCGGTCGGAGAAGTTCTCCTTGACAATGTGGCGGCGGTTGCTGGTCGCGTAGATAACAACGTTGCCCGATTTCGCGGAGACCGAGCCCTCTAAAACCGCCTTGAGCGCGCTGTAGTTGTCGTCGTCACGCGCAAAGGAGAGGTCGTCGATGAACAGGATGAACTTCAGCGGGTTTTCGGCGAGCTCGTCGAGGAGTGCGGGGATGTATCGCAGCTGGTCTTTGCGAACCTCGATTATCCTCAGCCCCTCGGTGTACAGCTCGTTCACTATCGCCTTGATAGTCGAGGATTTTCCCGTTCCGGCGTCGCCTGTCAGAAGCGCGTTCGCAGCCGGCTTTCCCTCAAGCAGAGCTTTTGTGTTATCCATGATAATGCCGCGCTCCCGCTCGTAATCCACAAGGTCACTAAGCGTCGTCCTGTCGGGATTTTTCACGGGAGAAATGCGGTTTTCGCTGTCGAGGAAGAACATTCTGTGCTTTGCATACATACCGTAGCCGTATTTTCCGATGTTCTTCACGCGGTAATTGAAGCTCTCTGCAATATCTGCGCCGCCGGAGAGAAATTCGGGAAGCGCGATGCCGCATATCCCCTCCCCAAGGCATTCCGTGAGGTCCTCCCGCGTGAGCTGCGACACCTCCTGAAGCACTCCGAGCTCGTTTTCAAGCGCGGCTTTCATGAATTCGGGCGGGTTCTTTCCGACTCCGACGAGCTTCATGTACACGTTTTCGCTCTCCTCACAAAGCGACCTGACGTGGGCTGCGAGGTCTCCGTTTTCCGAGGCGTAAAGCTCCGCGGCAAATGCCGAATATCCCGAAACCGCGTCACTGAGGCTGTTTTGGCAATTGCCTAACTCATCTGACTTTGCGGCGAGGTCGAGGTAATCGCACAGCAGGGACATTGTTCTGTCGGAGAGCAGGCTTCGGAAAACGGCGAGTGCGGAAAGGCGGGTTCTCAGTTTTTTAAGTTCTTTTGCGTTCATATCAGTTCAATTCAGTTGAGAATAGCTCCCGAGGCTCCGCTTGAAACAAGTGCGGCGTATCTCCTGAGGTATCCGCTGAGCTCCTTTGTTTTCGGTGTAAAGTTCTTTCTTCTCTCCTCGATTACGTCCTCGTCCACTTTCAGCTCGATTCTGTTTTCGGGGATGTTTATCGAGATGATGTCGCCTTCTTCGACAAGTCCGATAAGACCGCCGCTTGCCGCCTCGGGGGAGATATGACCGACGCAAGCGCCCCTTGTGGCTCCGCTGAAACGGCCGTCAGTGATGAGTGCGACGCTGCTTCCGAGTCCCATTCCCATGATAGCCGACGTGGGGTTGAGCATTTCTCTCATTCCGGGGCCTCCCTTCGGGCCTTCGTAACGGATAACGACAACGTCTCCGGTGTTGATTTTGCCCGCGTTGATGGCAGCCTGAGCGTCCTCCTCGCAGTCGAATACTCTCGCCGGGCCCTCGTGAACGAGCATTTCGGGTGCGACGGCCGAGCGTTTTACGACGCTTCCCTCGGGGGCCAGATTTCCTTTCAGCACCGCAATTCCGCCGGTTTCGCTGTAAGGATTTTCGATGGGACGGATGACGTTCGGGTTGAGATTGACGTGTCCCGCGATGTTTTCGCCGACGGTTTTTCCCGTGACGGTCATGCAGCCCTCGTTGATGATTCCCTTTTTCGACAGCTCGTTCATCACCGCGTAGACTCCACCGGCTTCGTCGAGCTCCTCGATATATGTTCTTCCGGCGGGGGCGAGGTGGCAGAGGTTCGGTGTGCGCGCGCTGATTTCGTTTGCGATGTCGAGGTTTATCTCAATACCGCACTCGTGGGCTATGGCGGGCAGGTGCAGCATACTGTTTGTCGAGCAGCCGAGCGCCATATCGACGGTGAGCGCGTTCATTATCGCCTCTCTGGTCATGATATCGCGCGGTCTGATGTTTCGTCTCACGAGCTCCATTACAGCCATTCCGGCGTGTTTGGCAAGCTCAATTCTCGCGGAGTACACAGCCGGGATTGTTCCGTTTCCGCCAAGACCCATGCCGAGAGCTTCGGTCAGGCAGTTCATCGAGTTCGCTGTATACATTCCCGAGCACGAGCCGCAGGTGGGACAGGTCTTGCACTCGTATTCCCTGAGCTTTTCCGCGGTGATTTTTCCGGCGTTGTACTGACCGACAGCCTCGGAAATTGAGGAAAAGCTGGTTTTTGCGCCGTCTACATGGCCCGCAAGCATAGGTCCGCCGCTGACAAACACCGTGGGAACGTTGATTCTCGCCGCCGCCATGAGCAGTCCGGGCACGTTTTTGTCGCAGTTCGGCACCATTATGAGCGCGTCAAAGCCGTGTGCCATCGCCATAGCCTCGGTTGAGTCTGCGATAAGGTCGCGCGTGACGAGGGAGTATTTCATTCCGACGTGACCCATCGCGATTCCGTCGCACACAGCTATCGCGGGAAATACAATCGGTGTTCCGCCTGCCATAGCGACGCCCAGTTTTACCGCGTCAACGATTTTATCTATGTTCATGTGTCCCGGAACGATTTCGTTGTACGAGCTTACGATTCCGACAAGCGGACGGCTGATTTCTTCTTCGGTGAGACCCAGTGCATGATACAGCGCGCGGTGAGGTGCGTTCTGCATACCGTTCTTTATTGAATCACTTTTCATATTTTACTCCGTTTTATACAATTTAATTATAAAATAGGGAGAACCGTTTAATAATTCTCCCTTTTTTTCAGTCATTATCAGTTGTTGATGAGCTTGTCTTCGTCGCTCCAGCTGTAGAGCTTGCGGATTTCTTCGCCCACTACTTCGGAGGGGTGTTCGGAGGCGAGCTTGCGCATTGCGTTGAAGTGTACCTGTGCGCCGGCGTCGGACATATCGAGGAGGAATTCCTTTGCGAAGGTGCCGTCCTGGATGTCCTTGAGGATTTTCTTCATGGTCTTCTTGGTTTCCTCGGTGATGATTTTCGGGCCGGTTACGTAGTCGCCGTATTCAGCGGTGTTGGAGATGGAGTATCTCATTCCGGCGAATCCGCTCTGGTAGATGAGGTCGACGATGAGCTTCATCTCGTGGATGCATTCAAAGTATGCGTTTCTCGGGTCGTAGCCTGCCTCAACAAGGGTCTCAAATCCTGCCTGCATGAGAGCGCAGACACCGCCGCAGAGGACAGCCTGTTCGCCGAAGAGGTCGGTCTCGGTCTCGGTGCGGAATGTGGTCTCGAGAACGCCCGCTCTTGCTCCGCCGATTCCGAGTGCGTATGCCAGACCGATATCCCATGCGTCACCCGTTGCGTCCTGCTCAACCGCGATGAGGCACGGAACACCCTTTCCGGCGAGATATTCGCTTCTTACGGTGTGGCCGGGTCCTTTGGGGGCGATCATGATGACGTTGACGTTCTTCGGGGGTTTGATGCAGCCGAAGTGGATGTTGAAGCCGTGTGCGAACGCGAGAGTTTTGCCCTCGGTGAGGTTCGGCTCAATTGATTCCTTGTAGAGCTTTGCCTGCTTTTCGTCGTTGATGAGAATCATGATGATATCTGCGTTCTTTGCGGCTTCGGCGGATGTCATGACACGGAGTCCCTGTGCTTCCGCCTTGGCCCAGCTTTTTGAGCCCTCGTAAAGACCGACGATTACGTCAACGCCGCTGTCCTTGAGGTTGAGCGCGTGTGCGTGACCCTGTGAGCCGTATCCGATGATTGCAACCGTCTTTCCGGCGAGCTTCTGCAAATCGCAGTCCTGCTGATAGAAAATTCTTGCCATTTTTGTTTACCTCATTTCATTATTATTTATTATAAATTTGTTATTTTTCTGTAATTCGATTCTTCGCTTCGGATTTCGCCGCTGCCGATTGTGCTGCTTCCCTTTTCGAGGGAGACGATTCCGGTGCGGCATATCTCGAGTATGGTGTAGTCGCGCATCAGGTTCAGAAAGTCGTCAATCCGCGCGCTCTCCGCCGTAAGTCTGAAAACAATCGATTCGCGCGAGTAGTCGACGGTTTTTGCCTCAAACGCCGCCGCTGCCGAGAGAATGTCCTCCCGCGACTCCTTGCTGTTCTGCATTTTTATCAGAAGAAGCTCGCAGCTGACGGAATTTTTGTCGTTCAGCTCCTTTATCGAGCACACGTCGGGGAGCTTGTAGAGCTGATTTATGAGCTGCTGCTTGTTATTCTCCTCGCCGTCGAAGGAGACCGTGATTCTCGAATACTCTGCGGACTCGGTTTCGCTCACTGTCAGCGCGTTTATATTGAACTGGCGGCGGCGGAACATGCTCGTAACGCGGTTGAGCACGCCGAACTGGTTGCAGACGAGCACTGCCACTGTATATCTGTTCATTTTCAGCCTCCTATATGTACAATTATGTCGTCCATCGAGCCGCCCGGAGGAAGCATCGGCAGCACGAATTCGTCCTTGTCGATAGCGCAGTCGATCACGTACGGGCCCGGGTATTTTCCGGCGTTTGTGAGCGCTCTGTCAAGCTCCAGGACTGTTTCAACGCGCTCTCCATCGGCTCCGAATGCCTTTGCGAGGTCGACAAAATTTGTCTTTCGGTCGAGCACCGTGTTCGAGTAGTGCTTGTCGAAGAAAAGTGTCTGCCACTGCCGAACCATTCCGAGCACGCCGTTGTTCATGAGCAGTATCGTGACCGGAACATTGTACGAGACCGCAGTCGCAAGCTCATTCAGGCACATACCGAAGCTGCCGTCGCCCGTGACAAGCACGCTTCTCTCACCGCATCCGAATGCCGCGCCGATTGCTGCTCCGAGTCCGAAGCCCATCGTTCCGAGTCCTCCGCTCGAGACAAAACGGCGTGTTTTTTTGAAATTAAGGCTCTGTGCCGCCCACATCTGGTGCTGTCCCACGTCTGTAGCGACGGGAGTGTTCTCGCCGAGGTGTTTGTTCAGCGTGAGAATTGCGCGGCGCGGGGTAAGTCCATCGCGGTTGTCGAGGTACTTGTCCTCGTCGATTCTGAAGGAATTTATTTTCTCCTGCCATTCGGGGTGTGAGGTTTTCTTAATCAGCGGAAGCAGCTTCTGAAGGGTCAGTTTTACGTCCCCTCTCAGCCCGTGGGTGTCGTTTATCGTTTTGGAAAGCTCCGAGCCGTCGATGTCGATATGGACAATTTTTGCTTTCGGTGAGAATTTCGCGCGGTTTCCCGTTACTCTGTCGTTGAATCTCACGCCGAGAGCTATGATGCAGTCGGAGTTGTGCATTGACATTGACGAGGCGTAGTGGCCGTGCATACCCTGCATTCCGAGATAGCGCTCATGGTCGGTGGGGATACCCGAAAGTCCCATGAGCGAGGAGCCTATCGGTGCGTCGATTTTGTCGGCAAGTGCGAGCATTTCCTCCTGAGCTCCGCTTGTGATAACGCCGCCGCCGAAGTAGATGTACGGTCTCTCCGACTGGTTTATGCACTCCGCAGCCTCGATGACACGGACATCCTTCGCGCTGTGTCTTTCGTCGGGTTTGACCGCATCCATCGGGGTGTACTCGCATTTTGCAATCTGGACATCCTTCGGTACATCGACAAGTACCGGGCCGGGTCTTCCCGAAAGTGCGAGCCTGAACGCCTCCCTTATCGTATCAGCGAGCTTTTCGACCTCTCCGACGAAATAGTTGTGCTTTGTTATCGGGAGGGTGATACCCGTGATGTCTATCTCCTGAAAGCTGTCCGAGCCGATCTGCGTTGTCGGGACGTTTCCGGTGATTGCGACGAGCGGGACCGAATCGAGGTATGCCGTGGCGATGCCTGTCACCAGATTTGTCGCGCCGGGGCCGGAGGTTGAGAGGACAACGCCTGCCTTTCCCGTGGTTCGGGCGTATCCGTCAGCCGCGTGTGCCGCACCCTGTTCATGGGCAGCGAGGACGTGGGTTATTTTATCCTGATATTTGTAGAGCGAATCGTAGACGTTGAGAATCTGCCCTCCCGGGTATCCGAAAACGACGTCGCAGCCCTGCTCTATCAGGCAGTTGATTATTATATCTGCGCCGGACAATTGCATTATTTTTTTCCTTTCCGGTTGTTTTTTTGGTATTTTGTAAAATTATTCTTCGATTTCCGCGATGAGCTCAACCTCTACGAGGGCGTTTTTCGGCAGCTGCTTTACCGCAACGCAGGAACGGGCCGGCTTTGAGGTGAAATACTTCTCGTAGACGCCGTTGAATGCGCCGAAATCCTCCATATTCGCGAGGAAGCAGACTGTTTTCACAACTTTTTCGAGCGATGAGCCGGCGGCGGTGAGAACGGCTGAGAGGTTTCTGCACACCTGAATCGTCTGTTCTTCGATTGTGGCAGCTTCGATTGCGCCGGTTTCGGGGTTTATCGGAATCTGACCCGAGGTAAAGACGAGATTTCCGACGATTTTCGCCTGAGAATACGGGCCGATTGCTGCGGGTGCGTTATCCGTGTGTACTGTTCTGATCATGATACCATACTTCCTTCATTTATAAATTAAATAATATTATTTGTTGTCGATGATTTTGAAGCCCTCGTTCCGGAGAGACTGGATGATGAGCTGAACGTGGTCGTAATTTCTTGTCTCCATCTCGATTCTGAGGTAGCAGCCGTTGATGTTTTCGGTTTCGCTGACCCTCTCGTGGTGGACGCCGGTGACGTTTCCTCCGCAGTCGGCTATGATGCGCGAGACGTCCTTGAGCTGTCCGGGCTTGTCTATGAGTTCTATCAGCAGATGGCTCGACCTGCCGGACTTCATCAGACCGCGGTTTATGACTCGGGAGAGGCTTGTCACGTCGATATTGCCGCCGGAGACGATGCTGACGACCTTTTTTCCGCGGATGGGGAATTTGTCGAACATCGCAGCGGCAACCGAAGCAGCTCCCGCACCCTCGGCGATCATTTTCTGCTTTTCGATCAGCGCGAGGATGGCTGAGGCGATTTCGTCGTCGGTCACAAGCGCGATATCGTCTACACAGCGGCTGACCAAATCAAAGGTGTTTTCGCCGGGCTGCTTCACCGCGATGCCGTCAGCTATGGTTGAAACCGAGTCGAGGCATTCGATTTTTCCGTCTTTTACCGAATTGTACATACCCGGTGCGCCGGACGCCTGAACGCCGTAGATTTTTATCGACGGGCGGATGGCTTTTATGGTATAGGCAATTCCGGAGATAAGTCCGCCGCCGCCTATCGGGACTATGACCGCGTCGATGTCGTCAAGGTCCTGCATTATCTCGAGCGCGATCGTTCCCTGACCGGCGATGACATTTTCGTCGTCAAACGGATGGACGAAGGTGTACCCCTCCGAGTCACGCAGCTCGAGCGCCTTTTTATACGCATCGTCGTAGCATCCCGCGACAAGGCAGACCTCCGCGCCGTAGCTCTTTGTGGCTTCGACCTTTGAGATGGGCGCGCTGTCGGGCAGGCAGATTATCGACTTAATCCCGTGCTTTGATGCGGCGAGAGCGACTCCCTGAGCGTGATTTCCGGCTGAGCACGCCACAACACCGCGCGCCTTTTCCTCGTCGGAAAGCATGGACATCTTGTACCCCGCTCCCCTGACCTTGAACGAGCCCGTTATCTGGAGATTTTCCGGCTTCAGATAAAGCTCGCATTCCGGCGCGATACCCGATGTGCGGACCACCGACGTCTCACGGATAATATTTTTCAAAACCACCTGCGCGTTAAAAACCTTGTCCAGCGTCAACATATAAACTAAAACCTCTGTTTGAAACCTTTCTGACAAATGATAAAAATAATATTTTAAAAATTAATATTTTTGCGGTGCGAATGTATAAAAAAACACCCGCTTCAAAGTCATGCTTTGAGACGGGTGAAACAACACTCGCGGTACCACTCAAATTGCAGTCGGAACAACTGCCGCTCACAGGATCAATCAATCCTTATGCTTTCACGCAGCATATACGGGGAGCCCTACTTATCCAGTTTGCACTGTTTTCAGGCTTCCGGCTCGGAAGTGACAGGCTGATAAAAAGCATCATACCGATTTTCACCGACCATCGGCTCTCTGAAATGCGGCTTTTTGACCTTCTTCGTCATCGCCTTTAATTAATTTGTCTATAATTATAATATAGTTTCAAATATTTGTCAAGTGTATTTTTATGCAAATCGCAGTCGGCTACAGAGGCTGTATTTTGTCGCTTATAACAAAAAAAGAAAAACCCCGATATTATTTTCCCCTTTGATTTTCGCTATATTTGACATAATCACGGCTGATATTTTGTACAAAACGCAGAAATCCAACAATTTTGTTGATATATCTTGACTTCCAACCAAATTGTTGGTATAATAACACCGCCCGGAGATGAGCGCACGGATATCCGAATTCAGTATATCACACCGTATGCGGGGTGTCAAGCGGATTCGGAGAAATTTAACAAAAAAACGAGGTGATGAGCAATAGCCGAGAGAAGAATGTTTGCCAAATCCATCATTGAGTCGGACGCGTTTCTCGATATGCCGCCGACCGCCAGGCTCCTTTACTACGAGCTGGGGATGAGGGCTGACGACGACGGTTTTATCAATTCGCCGAAGTCGATAGTCCGCATTGTCGGCGCGTCACAGGATGATTTGAGCCTGCTGATCATGAAAAACTACCTGATTCCGTTCCAGAGCGGAGTGGTTGCGATACGGCACTGGAGGGTGCACAACTACATCCGTCAGGACAGGTACAAGTCAACGTTCTGCACAGGTGAAAAAAATATGCTGCGCCTGAACGAATGCGGTATTTATGAGTTTTCCGAAAATGCCGCCGGAACACACGGTCTGCAAGTGGTAGACCAAATTCCAGTCAATGGTCTACCACAGGTCAACCAGATGACAACCAACGGTCAACCAGCGGTATACCAAACGACAACCAGTGGTCTACCGCCGGTCTACCATTTGCCAACCAACGGTCGACCCAGGTTAGGAGAGGTTAGTATAGGTAAGGATAGGTCAGGTGAGGAGAGAGAGAAGGATGGGGAGACCGCCCCCGCCCCCGCACTCGGCGAATATGAAAATGTATTTCTCACAGACGAGGAATACGAAAAGCTGTCCGATGAATTCCCCGACACCTTTGAATCGAAAATCAACCGCCTGTCCGAATACATGATGCAGACCGGCAAAAAATACACCAGCCACTACGCCACTATCCGCGCTTGGGCAAAAGAAGACGCCGGAAAAGACGCTGAGAGAGACGCCCCCCTCCCCTCCAGCTTCGACACCGACGACTTCTTCGACGCGGCGCTGCAGATGAGCTATAGCGGGAAAATCGAGATTACTTGATAGCATGAGGTATTGCTACGGAAAAGGAGGAAATTAATGGAAAACAGGAAGATACAGACAGTTGAGGCTGACGGAGATGAGCTGACGCCGAGGAGCTTTGTCGGAGGAACACGCGGCTCGTATGGCACGGTGCAGGTTGAGTTCAGTCTGTCGGAGGAATGGAGCGGGCTGAGCGTGAAGGCGGTGTTTTATCCGCGCAGGGGTGAGCCCATTGAGGTGCCTTATCTCGGCTCTCCGATAAACATCCCCGCGGAGGTCATGAAGTACGACGGAGAGGCGTATTACGTTCTGTCGGGCATACCGATGGGCGAGGGTCAGAGCGACTACAAGAGGATATCCCTCGTCGGACGAATCGTAATAGAGCACACGCTCGACGACAGGGGCTCAAACACCCTCGGAATGACGCAGAACACGTTTGATATGCTTCTCGCCGGAGCTGCGGAACACATCGACAAATCCCTCAGAAACGCGATGGAGTCGGGTGAATTCGACGGCGAGGACGGAAAGAGCGCGTATGAGCTGTGGCTCTCACAGGGCAACACGGGCACGCTCGACGACTTCTTCAGGGCCGTGTGCGGAGACATAACCGTGCTGCCGGAGATAACCGAAGAAGACGAGGGACGTGTGCTGACTGCATCGGGCGGAGCTGCGGTGTGGCGGGATTTACCGAAATACACCGGCGAATACAGCGTAACACCATCGGCAGAGAGCACGCAGACACTTGAGACCGCTCAGAAATACATGGGCGGCAACGTGACTGTCGAAAAAATCCCATATTACGAAATGGACAACCCGTCCGGCGGAACTACAATCTACATCGGCTCGGACGGCGAAATAATCACAGAATAACGGAGACTAACTATAAAAAGTCAAGCCCCAAAAGAAAAGTTTTGCTAAAAAGTCCG
>JBJFHS010000175.1:0-12594 GCA_051893885.1 Eubacteriales bacterium | reverse complement strand
AAAAGGGTTATACACGTATTCTTACAGAGAACATGGGAGTGATTTTAAAACTCCGGGTGAGAAGCACGATTTCTGGGAGCTTGTGTATGTGGACAGCGGTGAAATTTACGCAGGCTCGGGAAACGACCGATATATCCTGTCGCAGGGAAATGTTATTTTTCATATGCCCATGGAATTTCACAGCGTCGCAGCGGTAAACGGAAAGCCGCACAACATACTTGTCGCAACCTTTGAAACAGACAGCCCGTCAATGGACTTCTTTGTCAAAAAAATCTTTACACTGAATATGAAACAGAAAAAACTTCTTGGTGCTTTTCTGGAGGAGTGCAGGGCAATTTTCGGCTTGGGTATGTACTGTATGGAAGAAAATGTTTCGGATTTTGACAATGTACCGCAGGAGCAGTATCAGATAGCTGTATCATATCTCGAAATTTTTTTGCTTGAACTGATGCGGGAGAGCAATTCCGTGAAAAGAGCGACGCAGGAAAGTCCGATTGCAAAAAAGAATCTTGAAAGTACCCTGGTTGAGTCAATCAAAGAGTATATGCGGGAGAATGTGTACTGTGCGCTGACGCTGGACTGTATATGTGAGCATTTTCATATGAGCAAATCATATATCTGTCAGCTTTTTAAAACCGAAACGGGGTACAGTGTTATAGATTATTTTATTGAATTGAAAATCAAAGAAGCAAAACTGCTTATCCGCGAGGGGGAGCTTAATTTTACTCAGATTGCGGAAAAGCTGGGGTATTCGAGCCTGCATCACTTCACAAGGATTTTTAAAAGCAGAGTAAAAATGTCTCCCAGCTCGTATGAAAAGTCAATTAAAGGACTGTAAACCGATAAAAATACCCCATATAACCATCGAAAGCACAATATTTTTAGCAGAATGCGCTTTTTTCCCGCTTATTTGTGCGATATACTTAATTATTGCCGGTCATAATTGTGCAATGGTGCTATTGACAACCTTGCGGAAATGTGGTAGTATATTAATACTTTATCAAAGTAAAGTGATAAATCGAAATTAATTTTATAATCAGAGGATACAAAAATGAAAAAGCTTTTATCGGTTATTCTTTCTTCTTTAATATTGTCTTCGGCATTTATTTTCTCAGGATGCTCCTCGTCCGACAAGAGCGACCTTCAGACAGTCAAGGACAACGGCAAAATAATAGTCGGCATCACCGAATACGCTCCCATGGACTACCGCGATGAAAACGGCGAGTGGACCGGCTTTGACGCTGAATTTGCCCGTATTTTCGCTGAAAAAATCGGCGTTGACGCGGAGTTCATCGTAATCGACTGGGACAACAAGCTGTTTGAGCTTTCCTCCGGAGCTATCGACTGCATCTGGAACGGCATGACCATCACAGATGAAATTCTCAATTCCTGCGCGGTTTCCGATCCCTACGTAAAGAACCAGCAGGTTATCGTAATGAAGGCTGACGCTGCAGCAAACTACGCTTCGTTCGACGATATGAAGGATCTGAAATTCGCAGCTGAGGCAGGCTCCGCAGGTGAATCCGCCGTTATTGAAGAAGTTACAAACTATACCGCAGTTTCCGACCAGTCCGCGGCTCTTCTTGAAGTGGCTTCCGGCTCCGTTGACGCGTGTGTAATTGACGCCACAATGGCTGCCGCTATGACTGGAGACGGCACATCCTACGCAGACCTTACCACCGCTGCTGAGCTGACAAACGAGGAATACGGCGTTGCTTTCCGCAAGGGCTCCGATATCTGCACGGAATTCAACAAGGTAATGGACGAGCTGACAGCTGACGGCACGCTGAAAACTCTCGCCGACAAGTACGGTCTGACTCTCGCCGAATAAATATCGGTTAATTTACATAAGTACAAAATATCAACTGTTCCGGAGGTCTCAAGTGGTCTCCGGACACGTTTGTTTTACGGAATATTAACAATTCGGAGATTTTTATGTTTTTTGAAGTTACTTTGAGCCTTCTCCGCGGCTTCGGAACCACGCTGCTCATTTTCGCCTTAACGTTGGCTTTTTCGATACCGCTGGGCCTGATAATCTGCTTCGGCTCCATGAACAAGTGGGGATTTAAAATCGGAGACAGAGTGATACGCCCGATTTCGATGATAGTCAAGGCTTTTGTCTGGATAATCCGCGGCACTCCCCTTATGCTCCAGCTTATCATAATATATTACGGCCCCGGACTTATTTTCAACATGGATCTGATGCCCCGTTTCACCGCCGTGCTTGTTGCCTTCGTCATCAATTATGCCGCTTATTTTTCGGAAATATACCGCGGCGGAATCGAAGGAATACCGAAGGGACAATACGAAGCCTGTCAGGTTCTCGGCATGACGAAATCTCAGACCTTCTTCCGCGTAATACTGATGCAGGTTGTCAAGCGCATAATTCCGCCGATGGGAAACGAAATCATCACTCTGGTAAAGGACACGTCCCTTGCGAGAGTCATAGCGGTTTACGAAATCATCTGGAGCGCACAGGCTTACATAAAGATGAGCGGACTTATCTGGCCCCTGTTCTACACCGGAGTATTCTATCTGGCGTTCAGCGGACTTCTGACCCTGCTTTTCGGCGCGATTGAGAAAAAACTTGATTATTATCGTTAAAAATATGAGGTGGCTATGCCTAAAACAGCTCTTGAAGTAAAAAATATACGAAAAAGCTTCGGCAGCAACGAGGTGCTTCGCGGAATAGATTTCACTCTCGAGGAGGGCGAGGTTCTGGTAATCATCGGTTCGTCGGGAAGCGGAAAAACCACGCTGCTGAGATGCCTGAATTTTCTTGAAAGCGCGGACGAGGGAGAGATTTCAGTGGGCGGTCAGGTGCTCTGGAAAGCCGGAGTAAAAATGTCGGACAGTGAGATACGCAGAAATAGGCTGCATTTCGGGCTTGTGTTCCAGTCGTTCAACCTGTTCCCGCAGTACAATGTGCTCCGCAACGTGACGCTTGCCCGCGAAATGCTGGAGCTCAACAAATTAAAAGAAGAATGCAGGGCGGACAAATCACGCTCCTTCAAAAACGAGAAAAAGGCGGTCTGTGCTAAGATTGAGGAGGAGGCAAAGGAGCTTATCGCAGCCGTGGGACTGAGCGAAAAGCTGAAAAGCTATCCCTGCGAGCTGTCGGGAGGTCAGTGCCAGCGAGTCGCCATTGCCCGAGCCCTCGCCATGTCGCCGGATATCCTCTGCTTCGACGAGCCCACCTCCGCCCTTGACCCCGAGCTGACGGGAGAGGTTCTGAAGGTAATACGCGACCTCAAAACTACCGGGCGCACCATGATTGTGGTAACTCACGAAATGGAATTTGCCCGTGCTGTGGCCGACACCATAATCTATATGGCGGGCGGTGTTATCGCCGAAAAGGGAACACCGGACGAAGTATTTGCCTCGGAAAAAACAAAAACCTTTATCAACGGACGGGATGCGTTTTAATCGGTAATATGCGGCCCTGTCAGCGCAAATGTGAAAACGTGCTGTAATAATCGGAACGTGCTCACATCAGTGCCGACAGGGTCGTTTTGTTTTGCAGGCTGTATTTTTCTGATATTTTCCGAATTTTCCCAAAAAATGATAAAAATGTAAAAATATGTATTGATATCGAAGTGTCGGATATGATATAATGTAAAATGACGTGAGCCCGATGTGTGGACGCGGGGCTGGCTGTCACATGAAATAGACCAATATATAATAAAAAAATTGCCCGTCGTGATTGACAGGCAGAATGTAATGATTGGTTTTTATCTCCCGAGATAATCGTCCACCGCATCCTTTAAATGTGTGAATGAAAGCATCATCTCGGTACACAGATTCGCAAAATCCACCGCCTCATTTTCATCAAGAAAAATGTCGGAAATATAGACGGAGGCTGTCTCTGGAATTTCATCGGAAAAGCGATATCCTTTGATGCCCCATGCGATATATTCACCGATATCCTGCTGATAATGCAGCTCTTTGATTGCGCGGTATTGTATCACATTAATGCCTCCTTCCATAATTTGTTTATTATAATTCTATTATAGCAATTATTTTAACTGTTTTTGAATGTTTGTGAATTTATGCATTAAACCGATGAATTCGTCAGAAATTCATACGCGATACTGTGGTCGGTGTGAAACAGTTTTTTGATTTTTTTGTAAATTATATTGTAAAGAAAGGATTTCCTACCATGCGCATTGCAGTTTGTGAAGATAATGAAATACATCAGGAAATGCTTGCCTGTCTGCTGGAGCGTTATGCCGCCGAGAAATCCATCCATTTTGATCTCACGCCATATAAGAATGGTATGAATTTTCTCTACGACGTGGAGGAAGGTGAATATTTCGATATTGTTTTTCTGGATATCTACATGGAGGACATTCTCGGCATTGATATCGCCCACAGGCTTCGTTCCGACGGTTACAGAGGGAGCATTGTGTTCCTGACCGCTTCCCCCGATTTTGCCCTGGAGAGCTACGATGTTGACGCGGACGGGTACTTGCTTAAACCTCTCGATTATACAAAGCTGAACACGGTTCTGGACAGCGTCACGAACGAGGCTGCGCCGTGTACATATCAGATATGTCAGCGTTCCTCGGTGATCAATCTTGTTTATCACGAGATTCTGTACATTGAAAGTCAGAACGCAAAATGTATAATTCACACGGCGTCCGATGAAAAATATACCGTCTACAAAACACTGAATACCATTGAAAAGGAATTGAATGATAAACGGTTCTATCGCTGCCATCAGAGCTTTCTTGTGAATATGGATCATGTAAGGCAGGTCGACAAGCAATTCCTTCTTCGGAACGGTGAAAGCATCTCGATACGACAGCGGGGAATCAAACCGGCACGTGAGGCTTTTATGGATTATACTGCGCAAAAAAATCCGGCGCTGCATAACAAATAAGCGAAACAGGCATTTAGCATACAAAACGGACAGCGACAAAAATGACCTCCTGCGGCAGGATATAAAAAACTGCATCAGGAGGTTTTGTCATGTATATGAGACCGTCTTTCGGGAACCGGTACAGAATTATTTTTCGAGGGCAGTGTATTTCAGGAAGGCGTAGCTTCGCGGCTTTTTGAAGCTGACCGACAGTCTTCCGTCCGAGAGCGCGTATTCAAAGCCGCCGGTTGACGCCAGAACCTCGACCGAGCTTATGCCGACATATGAAAACTCAGCCTCGCCGCTCTCCCGAAGGAGTATCAGATAGCCGCCGTCTCTGATTTTCGCGTTGAATCCGGTGAAGGAATATCCGTCGGGCAGTGATCCGATAGGTTCCACCTCCGCAGCGTACAGCTTATCGCGCTCACGCTTCCAGATTTCAACTATGGAGGCGAGTTTTTTGATTTGTTCTTCGTTCAGATGCTGCATTTCCATCCACAAAAGCGGATTTGCTGCCATCACAGACGCGAAAAGCCAGTCGATGTCGTAGTTCGCGGGAGCAAGCTCGTCACCGGGCGCGAGAGACTCGTATTTGTCGGAGTTTCGGAGGTTGTTCAGAAGCTCGAACTGGAATTTCCGCGCCGGAAACAGCTCTGACAGCTGCCACAGATTTTTCAGCACCGCGTGGGGGTAATAATTCATCCAGTCGGTGTAACGGTTTTCTACAAATATCGTTCCTATTTCCTTGTGAACGAGGTATCCGAGCCGCACACCCGAGGTTATGTCGAGGTTGAAGGTTACGCCGGAGCGATCGTGTGCCTCGGTCAGAAAATCAATGAGATTCTTCTCGCAGAGCTTGTTCTTCAGTATCGTGCCGTCGAGCTTGAACTGCTTCACGCCGTAGTCCCCCGAGAGCTCACAAAGCCGGTTTGCGTCGCGGGAGTGTGAGGCGTAGTCGCAGTCTCCGTCGGCACTGAACCAGAGAGCAAGCCCGACCTTGTCCGACATAAGCGGCGTGAGGCCCGATTTGAATTTCTCCGGGTCAACGTCCCAGAAGCAGGGGTCATCCTTATAGAACCCGTCAGTCCAGACACCGCCCGACTTCTTCAGCCCGGAATTTGCAGTTCTGCCGCGCTGCCATCCGTCGTCAAGCTGCATTACGTCAATTCCGATGCGTTCTGCCAATTCGCGCTCGCGGAGCATGAACTCCTCACATAGCGCCGTGTCGCGTGAGCGGTCCCCCCATGTGTTTGACATCGCGAAAAGGCTTCCTCCTCCGAGATATACCTTTCCATAATGCCGCCGCCAGAGACGTTTGAGCTCGCACGTTCTTCCTACTCCGACTGTCGAACCGTACAGCGGCAGGGGAGTTTCCGAAAGCTCATCCGCAGAGATTCCGCTCCCGACGAGATATGCACATCCGCCTTTTCTCGGCTTCACAAAGAGGTCACTCTGCTTTCGGCAAAGCTGCGAGCCTGTACACGGAGCTTCCTTTACAAGCATGAGCCCGTCCTCGCCGCCGTTTGGGGTAAGCATGAAAATCGAGCCCTCAAAATCTGTTACCTTCGCGGCGTAAACCTCCTCACTTCTCGACGAGACATAATTGTCACAGCCATCGGTGCGGTCGAATAAAGTCAGAGCCTCGATTTTCAGATGTGCGTCCGAGAGGGGGAGGTAATCTATGGTGTCGGCGGGCGGCAAAGCGGAGTTCGGTGTGGCTGCGGAGGAGTCGGATTCCACCCCGATCAGTGATTTTTCCGGCTTTTGCTTTTCGTTTTCATTCGGATTTAAGGAACCCGAGACGGTCATAAAGCAGTTAATAAACGGTGAGTCGTCGTAGACCTCGAATGTCTGTGTTACTTCAGCGTGCGGAGATGCTGAACGCCAGACAAGCTCGGCGCAGAGATGACTTTCCGAGAGTCCGCCGTTGTCTGAAATTCGGGTCGAGAAGCGCGGCGGCTCAGAGAAGGTCAGACCGAAGATGTTGAACATTGCTTTTCCGACCTCGCCATGCCAGTATTTGCCGGAGCGTTTGTCGAGAATGTATTCGCTCGCCGGATAAGCCGGGGTGAGAAGGACAGACCTCTCAATCAGCGGGTTTCCGACGAGAAGATGTCCGTTTTCGATTTTTGCGTAATATTTCATATTTCCTCTGTGAACACGCTGTAATTAATCCTGCGTTCTTTTTCCTTTGTAAATGAAGTCAAGCCGACCGGTGGGGATGCAGTCGCCTTTGTCGTAGAAATCCTCAAATGATTTGATTTCCTCGCGGCTGTCGCAGACCTTGAAGCGAATCGCAAATTCATCTCCGACGCCGAGCTTGTCGAGCGGACAGGTTATTTTTATGCGTCTGCCGGATATGACCGCCGTGTTTTCGCCGAGTTTTTCCTCTGATTTGACGTCAAAGCTCTCGTCGGTTTTTGCAAGTGACGTGCAGCCATCCGCACAGGTTAGGTTCAGAACAAAGTTGTATCCGGCTGTGTCGGCGGTGGAGATGAAAATATTGAAAAAGCTGCCGCATGTGTCCGTTGTGTCGACCGGAGACTTTGTCTCAATCTCAAAGCACAGTTCGTCACGGGTGTGGGATACCGTGATTTTTTCAATGGCGCTGCGCTGAGTCCGGTTCACATATACCTTGTCGTAACCCTCGTGCTCGCGTGAAAAATCTCCGTCCGGGAATCCGAGGTACTCCGCGCGCTCTCCTGTTCCGTGTACCGGAATTTCCGCGCGACCTTTGAGCCTTGCCGTGTAGTCGCAGAGCTGCATATAGTAGTTGTCGAAGTAGCCGCCGCGCATCATCTCAATATCACGGCTGTACTCGTAGTTCGCGCAGTCGACAAACATTATCGGCCTCTCGGGGATTCCCTGCCACCTTCCCGCAATCCATTCGTTCCAGCCGGTCACCAGCGTCACGGGAACGTCCGCTTCGATAGCCCGCTCAAACTGTTCCGCCAGATTTCTGCCGGAGAGGAAGTCCTCGCGTGTGAACTCAGAGCTGCTCTTTGCCTCACCGTTTCCGTGATACGACCTGCCGCGGTTTCCGTTTTCGCCGTACAGGACGGAGTCGCCGAACCTGAGCTGCGGGTGCTGCGCAACGGAGACATTGATGCACTCCGGTATTCCATCGAGGTTGTTGAAGGCGCGCTGCGGTCTGACAAAATCCATCCACGGCCATCCGCCGTCCTTGTCGGGCTCGTTCGGCCACTGCGACATTTTGATGTTGAAAAATTCCCGCGCCTCGGGTGAGCACTCCTCTTTGACCGCGATTATTACCGGCTTGCCCTCGTATCTGAACCATGTGTCGGGGCAGAAATTGGCTTTGTAAATTTTCTGATAGATTTCCTCAACCGTTTTGCCGGATGCGGTGTTTGTGTAGAACATCACTTTCGGAATGTCGAGCCCGAAATGAGCGTATTCGTCGAGTACGGACATGACGAGCTTTACGTTTTTTTCGTACATTATTGCGTTTGTCGTGTCGAAAAACAGAAAATCCACGCCAGACTCGCAGAGAAGCCTCATGTGGCGGCGCACTACCCATTCGTCGTCGGAGTAGTAGTAACCGTAGAACGGCTCGCCCCAGTGGTGGTATGTTCCTATTCCGCCCCAGACCTCGCTGTCAGGCTTGTGTCCGGCGTCGGGGTCGTCATGTGTGATTTTCGAGATGTCGTATGGCTTGTGTCTGCCGTGCTCGCCGAGCCATAAAAAGTAGAACAGACCGACGTATTTGTTCTCACGTACTTCCTTCGGCGCGTCGGGTGAGGGAATCTGTCTGCCGAGCGCGTCGATAGCACATAAATGTGCACATAAATTTGCGCATAAATGCCTGTTTTCGTTCATTTTGTATCTTTCCTTTCATGTGAAATTCCGTACTTTCAGCTGTGTGATTAATTATATCCTATTCGCGCCCGGTTGTCCATAGGATTTGATTTTCAATCGAAAAAATTGATGCGGATTCAGGGGGGCATAAAAGAACACTTTGTTAAATTTCTTCACTCCACTTGATATCATCTGAAATATAGTATATAATAAAAGAAAATATGTTCAATATAAAATGTGAATAAAATTAAGTAAAAATAAAAAGAGGAATAATGCTATGGCTAAAAGCAATACTAAAAAAACCGTTGTGGATACCAGCGACAAAACGCCGGAGGAGAAGAAAAAAGCCCTCGACACCGCGATAAGCCAGATCGAAAAGAGCTTCGGCAAGGGAACCATCATCAAAATGGGCGAAAACCCGAAAATGAACGTCTCCGCAGTCTCGACCGGCTCGATTTCCCTCGATATCGCGCTCGGAATCGGCGGACTTCCGAAGGGCAGAATCATCGAGGTGTACGGCCCTGAATCCTCGGGTAAAACCACGCTCACTCTCCACGCAATCGCAGAGGTGCAGAAAACGGGTGGTCAGGCTGCATTTATCGACGCTGAGCACGCACTTGACCCGGTATACGCCAAAAATCTCGGGGTGGATATCGACAACCTCCTCGTTTCTCAGCCGGATTCGGGTGAACAGGCGCTTGAGATATGTGACGCTCTCGTCCGCTCCGGAGCTATCGACATAATTGTAATCGACTCCGTTGCCGCACTTGTCCCGCAGCAGGAAATTGACGGCGATATGGGCGCGTCCCACGTCGGTCTTCAGGCGAGACTTATGTCACAGGCTCTCCGCAAGCTCTCCGGCACCATCTCAAAGACAAACTGCATCGTCATATTCATCAACCAGCTCCGCGAAAAGGTCGGCGTCGTCTACGGAAACCCCGAAACCACCACCGGCGGACGTGCGCTCAAGTTCTACGCCTCCGTCAGAATCGAGATCCGCAAATCGGAAAGCCTCAAAAACGGCACGGATATCTACGGAAACCGCGTAAAGTGCAAGGTCGTCAAAAATAAAGTCGCTCCGCCCTTCAAAACCGCGGAATTTGACATCCTCTACGGCACGGGAATCTCAAAATCGAGCGAAATTGTCGAGCTGGGCGTGAACCTCGGAATCCTCGACAAGAGCGGCGCATGGATTTCCTACGAGGGTACTCGTCTCGGTCAGGGCAGGGACAACGCACGCGCTGCAATTGACGCAGACCCCGCACTTCTGGCAGAGCTCGAGGCAAAAATCAAGGAAAAGGGACAGGCTGCGGATATGCAGTTTGAGGACGGGGACATTCTCGACGAAGATGAGCTTGACGACGAGGACGTGGACTCCGCGCTTGATATAAGACTTATCGACCTCGACGGCGAGGATGGAGAATAAGTTATATTAAATTAACATAAAAAATCACTGAAACAGGCTTTTTGATTAATGTACGTACAAAATATTGCGCTTGCCTCATGGCGGAATATCGCCTCTGCCGACGTGGATTTCGGTGAGGGGATTAACGTGCTGTGGGGCATGAACGCGCAGGGAAAATCGAATATTCTCGAGAGCATCTATTATTTCGCACGCGGACGATCTTTCCGTGGAGCAAAGGACAGGGAGCTGATTCGCTTCGGAGACGACTTTGCCTCGGCCGCAATCACGTTCAGGCACGACGGATACGAAAACGACACTTCGCTCGACTGCGTCATTCCACAGACGAGTAAAAAACGGCTCAGGAAAAACTCGTCCCCGCTTGCCTCCGCCGCCGAAATGATGGGTGTTTTCCGCGCGGTTTTGTTCTGCCCGAAGGATTTGTCGGTTGTGACAGGCGGCCCGGCGGAGCGCAGAACTTTCCTCGACGTCGCGCTGTCACAGCTGTCCGGGACATATCTAACCTACCTGAGGCGGTACACGAAAGCCCTCGCCGAGAGAAATGCGCTTCTCAAGCGGGCAGCCGACGGTAATTACGTCTCCTCAGATGAGTGGGAGGTCTATGCCGAGGTGATGGCATCGTCTGCCGCCGTGGTCTGCGCTTATCGGAACGATTACGTGAATATGCTCTCCGCGGAGGTCGAAAAATATTTCAGCGAAATGACATCGGGCGGTGAAAAGCCGTCGCTCAGATACACCTCTCACGCGCTGTACGACGGTATGCCGGCTGTGCTCAGTGCTGTACCGTCCGAAATCGGAAACGCTCAGCCGACGGAAATCCTGCGGGATAAGCTGCTGTCAAATATCGAGCGCGAAAAGGCGGCGGGCAGCACACTGTGGGGAATTCACAAGGACGATATTCTGCTCTCGGTCAACGGGATGGAGGCAAAGCTGTACGCATCGCAGGGTCAGCAGAGGTCGTTCGCGCTCGCTTTCAAGCTCGGTGAGGCGGAGATAGCGAACCTGCTCGGCGGAGAATACCCCGTGATACTGCTCGACGACGTTTTTTCGGAGCTTGACGAGAGCCGCCGCCGGTACATCCTCGAAATTCTGTCGGAAAACGCTGCACAGGATGAAAAAAAGAGCAATCGCCAGATTATCATAACCTCATGCGAGCCGGACATAATCCCGCACGAAAAGCTGTCGCACGTCACGTTCCGGAACGTAAAAAACGGCGGAATCGTGGGCTGAGGGAATACTATGTTTGTAAAATCAATTGCCGACGACAGAAAAACGAGCGGAAAAGTTTCATTTGTCGTCGCTGATGACATGGGTGCGGGCGAGGAGTGCTTTACTTTGTCCGCCGGAGAATTCGTCAGGCTTGAAAACCGGCTTGGATTTGCGTTAAACGAGCTTGATGAGGTTACGGAGGAGATTTACGACGCGCTCAAAGCAGCAGACGAGAGGACAAGGGCCCTCCTTGAGGCAGTGCGAATCCTGTCAGTAAGCGAAAAAAGCCGCCGCTCGCTTGTCGGGAAGCTGAAGCTCAAGGGCTTTTCCGCCGAAGCTGCCGACAACGCCGTGAATATTCTGGCAAAAAAAGGCTACCTCAACGACGCAAAAGCCTGCCGCGAAATCGCCGGTTCACTTGTGACAAAAAAGCATTATGGCAGAAACCGCGTCGTCACCTACCTTGCCTCACACGGATACGACATGAGCGACGCAAAAAATGCCGCGGAGGAGATTGACGGGGAAGAATACCTGTCGGCGCTGAGGTACAATATCGAAAAAAAATTCCCGGATATCCGAACCATGCCGCGTGAAACACAGCTCAAAGCGGTGCAGTCACTTATGCGGCTCGGCTTTTCGTCGGGAGAAATAATAAAAGAAATCAAAAATCGTGCGGATAAACGTTAATTTTTACGATTAAACCTATCATTCCGCACGGTTTTGTGTTATAATATCGTTGAATAAATAACTTAAAACAATAAAAATCAGATTAACGGAGAAAAATATGGCAAAGAAAACTAAAGTCGGCTTTGTATCGCTCGGCTGCTCAAAAAACCTCTGCGACACGGAGATTATGCTGAAGCACCTCCTCGACGCCGGATACGAGATAACGCCCGAGGAAACCGACGCCGACGTTGTGGTCATAAACACCTGCGCTTTTATCGAGAGCGCGAAAAAAGAGTCAATCGACAACATTATCGACATCGGCTGGCTTAAAAAACACCACAAGCTCAAGGGAATAATCGTGACCGGCTGCCTTGCAGAGAGATACCGCGACGAGGTTTTAAAGGAACTTCCCGAGGTTGACGCGCTGCTCGGTGTCGGCGGAATTCATAAAATCGTTGAAGCGGTCGATTCCGTCATCAGCGAGGCCGGAAAGAAGGACAGGCACAAATACACCTGCTTTGACGACAAGGAGTCCTCGGTCATCGGCGGAGAGCGTCTGCTCACTACCGGCGACCACATGGCTTACCTAAAGATTGCGGAGGGCTGCAACAACCGCTGC
>JBJFHS010000174.1:0-3187 GCA_051893885.1 Eubacteriales bacterium | reverse complement strand
GCGTGGACGGCAAGGTCGGCGTCTGGGACTACCAGATCAAAGGTATGTTCAAGGATGCCTGCGGTGGGTTGGCGAGAACAAAACGGAGCGAATCGGCTTCAATAAAGGCTTACAAGAAAGTCATCGACAAACTGATATTCGTGGAGGAGCGGTTCATTCCGTATCAGTTTGTCGGGGACATCGGCATCTGTGAACGACCTCTCAGGGCTCAGACGGCACAGGGCGAGAGAGTGGCGCTGTCCTCGTCCGAGACCGTTCCCGCCGGCGCGACGCTTGAGTTTACTATCGGGTTGATCGACGGCAACCTCGAGAAATACGTCCGCGAATGGCTGGATTACGGCAGACTCGGTGGTTTCGGACAGTGGCGCAGCTCCGGCAAGGGACGATTCACGTGGGAGGAAATTCAGCGTTAAATCAGCGTTGAATCAGCGTTAGTTCAGCGTTGGAATGGCAAGGCGTTTCATCGCACCGAGATGGAATGGAAAAGCATGACTGGAAGCGAAAAGGTATAGAAAGGCAATGCTCGGAAAAGGAATAGAAACGCATCGCGAGGCAACGAACAGAAGCGGATATGTGAAGTGTGGGAAAGAGAAGACTTGCAGGGAATGTGACGGAAAAGGAAAGTGCCGCACCGATCGGAATGAAACGGAAAGGAATGGTATGGCACCGCTGCGAGATGGAATGGCACTGAATGGTCCAGACACGAGAAGAAGTGCAATGGAACAGAGTGGCAGGGCCATGAACAGTTACGGAGCAGAATCGCCGGTCAACGCGGAGAGATGGCATAGGCAAAATATTTTAAATCAGGAGGAAAATAAAGTGGGAAAATTTAAACTTAAAGACAAAGTGAGGTATTACTCGAAGGTGCTGAACACCACTATTTACGGCACTATCAGGGCTAATTGTGATGGCAAATTTGTGATAGTAACACTCGACAAATTATTGGTGATAAACGGGAATGTAGTATACAGATGCTTTCTGCCCAGTTCGCAGATAGAATTAGTCAACGATGAGGACAAGCCCGAGAAAGAGCCGGAGCCGTTCGGCATCAACTGTAAGGCAGTTTATATTGCTGAGGATGATATATTCTATTTCACTCGCGGCAAAATATACGAATTCAGCGATGGCCGTTGTGTTGATGATATCGGAAATTATTTCCCTCCGAAAGACTTCGAGAAAATTATAAAACTCGATGTTCCGTGGATCACCGAACGTTTCGTTAAAATCGTCGGAGACACTGGCAATGAATGACGAACTGAAATTTTCAAAACTCGAGAAAACGTGCCCGACCTGCGGGAAGCTGTTTTTTATCACAGCGCACGGGTGCTGGGCGTACAAGATAAACCGGCGGAAGCAGGGGAGAAAAGTGTATGACTATTACTGCTCGTACACCTGCTTCCTCAGGGCGAATGAACAACGCACCATGCATAAACGGAAAGTGACTGGCGTGTATTTAACAAATCTCCGCAGCATTTTAGACCGGCTGAACCTTTCGTACAAAGCGGCAGGCGAAATGTGCGGGGTGAGCAACAGCAATTTATATAAATACGCAAATTTATATTCGCGGGCAAAAACGGAGACTGTCGAGAAAATAGCCGTCGGTCTGGGTGTATCGGCGGAGGAATTGACGAGGAGGATAAAACATGAACTGCCTCGCTAAAGAAACAAAAACGGCCGCACAGCTCGATAAAGCACGGCGGGAATACGGACTGTTCCTGCTCGAATACATAGACGCCTGCTTCGGTGCGGAGCTCGTGAACAGCTTCGGTTTCCGCAAAGTCCGGCTTCAGCGGTTTTACGACGCAGAGCGCAGCAGCCTGATGGATACCGTCTCCCATTATTCCGCCGACTATATGCGCGTACACGACCGGCAGAGGGGAGACAGGCAGGCCAACCAGAACGAGCTGATGTGCGACGCTATCATGACGGCTCAGACTCAGATGGACCGCGAGCTCGAGGGCATCGGGTTTGCGTACAACATTCAACGGCTTATCCGCGCTGTTCCGCCGGAGGGGTACATAAGAGACAAAAACCGCCTCGCGCTGCGGCTGGACTGGCTGACAAAATACGGGCTACCGGCGGCGAGGGCGTATATCACCTCCGCTCTGCTGTATTTCCACACCCAATACGGATGGGGCAAGGTGCGGCTGATGAGGCTGTACAAGCCTGTCGAGGGTGGTGTGGAGCGGTTCAAGGAGCTGTTTCTTAAGTCCGAGAAAAAATATGACGACGAGCTGCGGCGTGAGCTTGTTGCGAAACAGGCTGTTATCGAGGGCGCGGGGATTGAGTTGATCGAGCTCGACGAGGGGGACGCGGTTGTTGTGTCCGACAAAGCCGATGTGGCGGTCAGCTCGATGGCGGTGAATGTCGGAGGTGATGAGACAGTCAGCGAGTATGACAGGATTTTGAAATCCGTGCTGAAAAAATATAGGAGGAGTTTATGACAAGGAAAAGGTACATTAAGTTGCTGATGAGCAAAGGATACAGCCGCAATTCTGCAAGAGAAGAAGCTGATTTAATTGTTGCGTATAATAATCGAATATCGAATATAAACAAGGTAAACAAAATTATAAAAAACAGAGACAGAGCACCATATTTGAGCTATGACTTTGATTATTACGTTAACGGTCTTTCAAGGACTAATGGATAAAAGGAGAATCAAATGGACTTCATAAATAATATCGATAAATACTTAACCGAAATCAACGTGGCACTGGACGAGGGGGCAATTGCTCCCACACGGGCGCACGATGAGGACGGCGGACTGGACTTATATATGCCGCAGTATCACGCGCCTGTAGTCCTCCGTCGCGATGAAACCGTAACAATCGACACCGGCGTACATATGGAGATACCGCGCGGATGTGTTGGGCTGATAGCGGCGAAATCCGGCTTGAACGTCAATTTCGGCATTACGTCTACCGGCGTTATCGATTCCGGCTACACCGGCAGCATTCGCGTGAAGTTGTACAATCACGGACAGATGCCCTACAGGTTCGAGGGCGGCGACAAAATTTCGCAGATACTGATTCTGCCGGTGATGCTCTGCGGCGTGAATGTGGTTGACAAAATCGGCGGCGGCGAGCGGGGGAACGATGGCTTCGGGAGCACGGGACGATGAATGTACTTGTGGCTTGCGAAGAATCGCAGAGAGTCTGCACAGCGTTTCGGGAGCGCGGACACAATG
>JBJFHS010000173.1:0-12642 GCA_051893885.1 Eubacteriales bacterium | reverse complement strand
GGTTGACGCCACAAAATTCTTGAAGCCCGGCGCAAACGTTATCTCCGTCTTTGCAGAGGACAACGGACACTCCGACCTCCAGCCCACCGGCAAGCAGGTTTACTACAGCTACTACAACGCGGGCTGCCACTACACTCGCTGCACCGGTATCTGGCAGACAGTGTGGATGGAATACGTTCCGAACAACTATGTAAAGAATGTTAAAATCACTCCCGACATCGACAACGGAAAAATCGACGTGGTGGTTTCCCTCGAGGGAGACAACTCCGCACTCTCAAGCGTAAAGGCTGAGGCAAAGTTCGGCGGCGCGTCCGTTTCCGAAACCACAGCAAATGTATGCGGCAAGTATGCACAGTTCGAGCTCGCAATTCCCGACGCAAAGCTGTGGACTCTTGAGGAGCCCAACCTCTATGACCTCGAGATAACAGCCGGTCAGGATAAAGTCACGGCGTACTTCGGCATGAGAAGCGTCAGAATCAACGGCTACGCAATCGAGCTGAACCACAAGCCCGTTTATCAGAGACTCGTGCTCGACCAGGGATACTTCCCGGACGGAATCTACACCGCAAAGACCGACGAAGACCTCGCGCATGACATCGAGCTCTCCAAGGCTGCCGGCTTCAACGGAGCGCGTATGCACATGAAGGTGTTCGAGCCGAGATTCATCTACCACGCCGACAGAATGGGCTACCTCCTCTGGGGCGAGTTCCCGAACTGGGGCCTTGATGAGTCCAATCCCGCGTCGCTTCTCTCAATCCTCCCCGAGTGGCTTACAGAGCTCGAGAGAGACTACAACCACCCGTCAATCGTTGGCTGGTGTCCCTTCAACGAAACCGGCGAGAGACGCAACAAGGATGTGTTCAGAACGGTCTACAACACCACCAGAGCCATCGATCCCATGCGTCCTATCATCGACACCTCCGGATATGTTCACGTCATCACGGACATCTACGACGTCCACAACTACGATCAGAATCCCGAGTCGTTCGCAAAGGCATTCGAGCCGCTGATCACCGGAGAGGGACAGCCGTTCGTAAACAACCCGAGACACGAAAAGTATGAGGGACAGCCCTACTTTGTTTCTGAGTTCGGCGGAACATACTGGAACATCGACGAAGATCCCTCCGCTGCATGGGGCTACGGACAGGCTCCGAAGACACTTGACGAATTCTACGAGAGATTCGAGGGTCTTATCAACGTTCTTCTCGACAATCCTAAGATGTGCGCGTTCTGCTACACTCAGCTGACCGACGTATATCAGGAAAAGAACGGCATTTACGCCTTCGACCGCCGCGCGAAGTTCGACCTCGAGAAGCTGCACAGGATCATGTCGAGAAAAGCAGCTATTGAGAAGTAATTTTGCCCCGCAGCCCGTATTTACATAATTCTGAGATAAAAAATTCAAAGGGAACTCTTTATGGGTTTCCTTTTTTTATGCTTCAAAAAGCAATTCTTTTTCATTGGAAACTAAAAAATAGAATAATCATTAAAAATTCCGTGTCCGCGTCCGGCTTTATTGACAATTCAAACATTTTGCGGTATAATGATATAGTGACTTAATAATATTTTGAAGATATAATCAAAAGGTATTTTATGTATAAATTTTTGCGGATGAATAAGGTGAAAAAGACCGCTGCCTCAGTTGTTCTTGCCGCAGTTATGGCGCTGTCTGCCGTGACTCCGTCGGGAGCTGTCGGACTTTTCAGCTCGGCCAATATATTTTCTCCGTTTTCGCTCGATTCAAAAATCACGGCGGGATCGGATTTGTCGGCAAATGACGCTGCCATGAGGCTTTATTATCTCGGATTCCTCACCGGAAACGGAACAAACATAAACGGCGGTATCGAATTTTCACTTGAACGCGGTCTCAGCCGTGTCGAAGCTGCGGTTTTCGCGGTCAGACTTCTCGGCGCGGAGGAGGAAGCTCTCCTTGTACACTATTCTCACCCGTTTTCCGACGTCCCCGACTGGGCTTCCGATTACGTCGGCTATATTTACAGCTGCGGACTTTTAGAGGACCTTGTCGAAGCCGCAGGGGACATGAGCGAAATAAAATTCAGCCCACAGCTCGGTGAAACCGCGGAGAGATTCATGAGCTATATGCTTTACGCGCTCGGCTACCGCATGAATGAGGGCGACTACACCTACTTCATGGCGGCGGAATACGCGAGAGGCATCGGTATCTGCGTAACGGAAAAGGACGAGCCTCTGACCCGCGCTGACGCTGTTGTAGCGATGTACAATACTCTCAGAACTACCATAAAAGGCGAAAAACGGGTTTATTCCGATGTGCTCGTCGAAAAGGGCGCGATCAACTACAGCGACGCAGTGTTCCTTCTCTGGAACAGGAACAACGCCGAAATAAAGGAGTACCTCGACGCGGTAGGATACGAAACCTGTTGGGTGCTCCCGAATGGATATTACAAAATCAAAGAGGTCGGCAGCGGCAAACAGCTGAACATCGCCTCGTCGGGAATGAACAGCGATTACGAGGGTGTTCCCGTGACTCTGTGGGACCCGAGCAGCGATATAACGCAGACCTTCCGAATTGAGCGAACCGAAAGAGGTACATATTACATCTACTCCGCCGCGTCTAAAAACGGATACGGCAGGGTTATAGGCGCGTCAAATTCAGGTGAGGCGAGTGTCGGTCTGTATCAGCCTACCGGCAGAAATGCGATTGAGTTCAATATAATCGGCTCCGCTGACGGCACGTGGAGAATCGAAACCGCGTCAGGAGGTCTGTGTCTTGGAGCTGAGAACAGAAACAGAAACGGCGAGGAGGTTACTCTGACGTCGGGCGGCAGCATGGCTCTGTCGTGGGAATTCACCCGTGAGGGCACAATGAACTCCGCGGGAGAGGAAATTGCTATATTTGTGGCAAAATCCATGCTTCTGACGCAGGGCGCGTTTGACGATTACTCGCACATGACGCAGAACGCGGTCGACATTCAGCCGGCTGAGAGGGAAGTGTACGCTCCGTTCAACGCGAAGATTGTGAGAATTGATGCGAGCGAAATTGCCTGCAACGCCGTCTGGATTGAAAGCACTTCAAAGGTCAGATACGCCGACGGTTCGTATGACTACATGACGGTCTGCTTCATGCACGACAACAATATTTCGGATCTTTACGTGGGACAGGCGTTCACACAGGGCGAATACTTCTACGACAGCGGCGACTACGGCATATCAAGCGGAAAGCACGTTCACGTCGCGGTGTACCGTGGGCAGTATAATGCTTCGATGAGGTTAGGAAGCGGAGATATCAATATTGAGGACGCGATGTTCCTTCCCGACGACACGTACGTTTACAACGATTACGGCCTTGACTGGATCGTAGCGAGCCTTGCGGGTTAATATTTTTTAAGATTTGCGATGAATGATGAGTTTGAAAAAGTCGAAAAAATTGTAAAAGAGTTCTGCGGTGAGGCTGTAAACTTTGGAATGAAAAAAGAGATAGAAAAAAAGATAAAAGAACTTTGCGACGAGGCGGGAAGTGCGGCTGCGGCTGAGATTTGCCCGGATCTGACCGAGGACATTGAGCGCGCGTATGACGAGCGTATAGCTGCGGGAATGAGTGAGCTTGATGCGTACCGCGATGTGCTCCGCAACGTTGACGACATAAAGAAAATGCTTGACTCGATGCCTCTGACGGAGGACGAGGAGAGGGGACGGCGCACGAAAGACAGCAGAAAGTACAGCGAAAAGCTGCTTGACAAGATCTGCACGTCGCTGTGGCTTCTTGTGGTTATTGTGTATCTGCTGTTCAGCCTTACGTTCGGCGGATGGCGCTACACGTGGCTTATCTTCCTCTGGGGAGCGATAGGTCAGACGTTTTTCGATATGCTGAAGAAATACAACAGAGGAACGCCGCTTAAAAAGGTTCTGCGGAAGGGTATTTCTGCGATAATGTGGCTTGCGATTACGATGGCGTACTTTGTGTTCAGCTTCGCCACCGGAAAATGGGCTGTAACGTGGATCATCTTCATTTTCGGCGCGCTCCTTGAGAACGTGATCAACATTTTCTGCAAGGAATAGAAAATTCCCGTATAACAAAAAATGAGGCTGCTGATTTTTCAGTAACCTCTTTTTTATTGCTTTCAGCTTTCACTGAGCTTTATAATAAAGTCCTTGAGCATCGTGCAGCGCGTCACGTGGCGGTTGTTCATAATCATGGCGTTGAGTACGGATGCCTTTCCCACAAGTATTACCATCCTCGCGCCGCGCGTCACCGCCGTGTATAACAGATTCCGCGAGAGAAGCATCGGCGCACAGGAGTAAAGCGGGATTATCACCGCCGGATATTCGCTGCCCTGGCTCTTGTGTACCGTTATCGCGTAGGCATGGTCGATTTCGTCGAGCGAGGTGAAGTCGAGGACGCATTTTCGCTCGTCAAACGTCACGCTGAGAGTGTTTTCGTCGAGGTCAATGTCCGTTATCGTCCCGATGTCGCCGTTGTAAACTCCCATTCCGGTCTTTCCGTCGTCCGTCTCCCACTCGACCGTGTAGTTGTTCTTCGTCTGCATCACCCGGTCTCCAACACGAAATACGGTGTCTCGGGACTTTTTTTCTTTTTTGCCCTTTTCCGGTGGATTCAGAACTGCCTGTATCGCCTGATTCAGGTTGTCAGTTCCCGAAAATCCCTTGCGCGACGGTGTGATTACCTGCGTTTTGCTGACCATGTCGCTTCCGTATTTTTTCGGCAGACGCCTGCATACAAGCTCCACTACAGTAGAGGCAATCCCCTCCTCGGTTTCGCGCGGCAGAAAGAAAAAGTCGGATTCCTCTCCGCGATGATCGAGTATAGGCATAACGCCGTCGTTTATCCTGTGCGCGTTGGTGATGATGAGACTGCTCTCGCTCTGGCGGAAGATTTCGGTCAGCCGCACTGTCGGATAAACTCCCGAATCTATTATGTCGCCGAGCACGTTTCCGCATCCGACTGACGGCAGCTGATCTGAGTCGCCTATTAAAATCAGCCGCGCGCCGTTTTTTATCGCCTTCAGCAGTGACTCCATGAGATAAACGTCAATCATGGAGGACTCGTCGATGATCACGGCGTCGGCGTCGAGGGTGTTGTTCTCGTCGCGCAGGAATTTCGCACCTCCGTCCTCTATCCCCGATGCAGCGTCCATTTCGAGAAGCCGGTGGATAGTTTTAGCCTCGTGCGAGGTTGCCTCACTCATTCTTTTCGCGGCTCTTCCGGTCGGTGCGGCGAGGGCAATTTCGTAATCGAGCGATGAAAAAATCGAGATAAGCCCCTTTATAATGGTGGTTTTTCCTGTGCCGGGGCCGCCTGTCAGAATCATCACGCCCTCCGACATAGCTGTGAGCAGAGCCTGACGCTGTGCCTCGGCATACGAAATTCCCGACTGCGCTTCGCATTTCTGAATCATCAGCCGCGAGTCGGACATATTCATTTTCGGGCAGAGGGAGCTAATTTTTTTCAGCTTTTCCGCGATGTACAGCTCCGATGTGTACGTCCTCGGCTCGTAGATGTAGCGGATTCCGCCTTTTTTCACGGGAACGAGTGTCAGCTTTGAGAGTGCTTCTTCGAGACATGAGCCGATTTCAGCCGTTTTCTCGCTGTCTCCCCCGAAAAGCAGGTCGCAGGTGCAGCGGATGAGGTCGTCGAGCGGCAGACAGGTGTGACCCGAGCGCGCTCCTTCAGCCCTGAGCACGTACACCGCGCCGTGAATTATCCTCTCTGGTGATGACGGGTCGAGGCCCATGTTCATCGCGATTGAGTCTGCTCGGCTGAATGAGATACCGCGGAAGTCTTCGCAGAGTCGGTATGGGTTGTTCTGAATTTTGTCAACAGCCGCTCCGCCCCACTTTTTGTAGATTTTCATGGCGGTCTGCGGTGTGAACAGGTCGCGGCAGAACATCATGACAGCTCTCGCGCCGGAAATCGACTTGAAGCTCTCCGATATCGACGCCGCCTTTTTCTGAGTGATTCCGGGGATGTCGCAGAGCCACTCGGGGTGTTCCTCGATCACGGAAAAGGTGTCGGTGCCGAACTGCTCAACTAATTTCTGTGCGGTTTTCGGGCCGATTCCCTTGACTGCACCCGACGAAAGATAGCGCAGGATGTCGCCCTCCTCGGCAGGGAGAACTTTTTCATACGACTTTACCTCGAACTGTTTGCCGTAGGTCTTGTGGTTCACCCATTTTCCGTGAGCCGTTATTTTGTCGCCCTCCGTGAGGTACGGTATAATTCCGGTGACGGTGACAGGAAAGCCGTCGGTGTCCTCGAGCTCAAAAACAACATATCCGTTGTCCTCGTTCTGGTAAATAATTGAATCCACTATTCCGGAGACGCACTCCTCGTTTTCGCCCTGCTGTATATTTTTATCTGAATCGTTCATAAACTGCCTCTCTGCGCGTTGATAAGTTAATTATATCCGAAAAAATGTTTTTTGTCAACCGCAAGACCATATGCGCAAGAACAAAGCCGCCCGAAAGTTACAAATCTCCTGTGTTATTATTACAGATGGTAGAATTTTTCGCATTTTTCTGATATACTTTATTCAGTAAAAGATAGATAAATCGGAATTTTTGGAGGATATGGATGAAATACCTGTACTTGCATGGGTTGGGGCAAAATGCTGAAAGTTGGGACAAGGTGACAGAAGCAGCAGAAGTGTCGGATAATAGCGTATGCGTGGATCTGGCGGAAATGGTCAAAGACAAAGCGGCAACATATTCCAATCTTTACTCTGCTTTTTCGGAAATGTGTGACGCAGAAGATGAAGACATTATTTTATGCGGTCTCTCTTTGGGCGGCGTATTGGCGCTTAACTATGCGATAGACTGTCCCCAGAAAGTGAAGGCATTGGTTTTGATTGCAGCGCAGTACAGGATGCCGGCGAGATTATTGAAACTGCAGAATGCGATGTTCCGTTTTATGCCGCAGTCGATGTTTAAGCAAACCGGCTTTGGAAAAAGGGATTTTATAAGCCTGTGCAGCACCATGGCGGAACTCGATTTCAGCAATTCACTGAACAAAATCGCCTGTCCTGTATTGGTTGTTTGCGGAGAAAAAGACAGAGCCAACAAAAAAGCGTCAATCGAACTCGCAGATATTCTGAAGCATTCCCGGTTCAAAGAAATTTCGGATGCAGGTCATGAAGTTAATCTGGAGGCTCCGGAAAAACTGTCATCCTTATTACGGGAGTTTTATAAAAGCATATGACGACTTCCGGTTTATCGGACTGACGAAAATCCCTATGGCAACGAAAGAGCGCACTTCTGTACTCTCCCGCCCACGAACGATTTTTACAAATCATCAGCCGCCGTCAGGTCTGAAATATCAAGCATAAAAAATAAGCATCCGCAGTATCGTAACCATACGGATGCTTATCTGTTTTACGGACACCGCCCGATATTGTCAGGCAGCCTTGTCGTTTTTAATATTCCAGAGCCTTGAAGTCCTCGATTACGCGGTCCATCATTTTGTTTATGGCCTTGAGGCTCTTGTTTGCGGTTGAGACATAGTTGTTGGTTTTCGAGGAATACAGGCCGTTGTAGAGGTTGGCAAAGTTTCCGCCCCACGTGAAGTCAACCGCCCAGTCGTACGATTTGGAGTCGAAGATTATGTTCAGCATTTCGACCGATTCGGTGTCGCGGACGAGCTTTGCGGCAAAGAGAACGTCATAGAGTGCGGAGCGGAGGGTGTCCGTGGAGAAGCCGCAGATAACTTCCAGAATCGTGCCGGTGCGCTCGGGGTCAGGGTTGGTCATCGGGATTGCGTAAGCGGTAGTCCATCCGTTTGACACGTAGTTGCCGTAGCTTGCCTGAGTTTCATCGAGCTTTGGCATCGGGACAACTCCGAAATCGTCCTCCATGTCGCGGAATGAGTTGATCGGGCCGAGCATTGCGCCGACGAAAACGACTCCTCCGTTGACAAATTCTCCCCATCCGGAGGTGTATGTCATCTGCTTGTCAACCATGTAGCTGAACAGCGTGTCTATAGCTTTGATGTGGCTTTCGGTGAGCACGTTGACAGAGAGGACGCCCTCTGAATCAATGTCGCACGACTTTTCGCCCATCGCGTATATCCAGTGCTTGATGTGGTCATTGCCCTCTGCGTGCCCTATAATGTCCTTGCCGACTACAATTTTGCCGTCGCCGTCAACATCGCGCTCGCAGGCTTTAGCCATCTGATACATCTTTTCGATAGTCCATGTTCCCTCGATAACGTCCGAATAGGGGAGCGATAACCCGTTGTCCTCGAGTGTACTCTTGTTCGCGAAAATTACTTCCACCGCAAAGTCGTCGAATACGTTGATATCGCCGGTTATCCAGTACAGCTTGGAGTTGAACAGGGTAAAGGTATCGACGATGTTTTTGTCCCACCATGGGTTAGTGGTGTCGATCGTATCTATGTTCATCAGGTTGAGGTACATACCCTCCTGCGCCTGCACACCTATGTAGTCCATTCGGTTCAGAACGGTGTCGTATTCGGTAGCACCCGCTGCGATTTCGGTTTTGACCTGATTCCGGATATTTTCGTCGCTGTCCCCCCAGACAGGTGTGATTTTGATGTCGATAAGCTCCTCAGCGGCGGAATTTCGGTTGAAGATAGCGTCGTTGAGCGGAGTTCCGTCGGATTCCTCTGCCCAGACTTCGTTTACGTCGGAGCCGACCTCGTTGTAAGCGAAATGTGCGCCGGCGGAGGGTGCGAGAACCTTGTATTCGTATCCGTCAAAGGAGGTGTTTTTGTATTTATCGCGGATGATATCTGTTACACTCTGCTCCTCCGGGACAGTATCGGTGTCTTCCGAAATGGTTTGGGCTGACGGGGTTGTTTCGGTTTCGGTGTCAGAATTTTTTTCCGAGCATGATGAAAGCGCGAAGGTGTTCGACAGAATTAAAAGCGTCAGGATGAGAGCAATCGATTTTTTCATTATTTTAATACCATCCGTTGATAAAATTTATATATATTACTTAAATTTTATCATATAAACAGAGTAAAGTCAACAGAATTATGACAAAAAATCCGCCGTCCCCTATTTGAAACAGGGAGCAGGGCGGAATTTTTTATTCAATCACTCGATAATTGAGAACTCAATAATTGAGGACTCGATAATTGAGAACTCAATAATTGAGAACTCAATAGTTGAACGCGGCTTTGATTTCCTCTGAGAAATCGCGGTTTTCCCACGGAACGTTCAAGTCCTCGCGTCCCATGTGACCGTATGCGGCGAGGTCACCATAGATGGGTCTGCGCAGACCGAAACGGCTGATAATAGCGGCGGGTCTCATGTCGATTTTCTCTTTGACGAATGATGCAATTACGCTGTCGTCGATTTTTCCCGTTCCGAACGTGTCAAGAAGAACCGAAACCGGGCGCGCGACACCGATTGCGTATGCTATCTGAACCTCGCAGCGATTTGCTATGCCGGATGCGACTACATTTTTAGCTATATAGCGCGCCATGTACGAAGCGGAGCGGTCGACCTTTGTGGGGTCCTTTCCTGAGAACGCGCCGCCGCCGTGACGGGAATATCCGCCGTAGGTGTCAACGATTATCTTTCTTCCGGTGAGTCCGCTGTCGCCCATAGGTCCGCCGATTACGAATCTTCCGGTCGGATTTACGTAGATTTTTGTTTCGTCGTCGAGCATATCTTCGGGGAGAGTGGGTCTGATTACGTTGGCTATGATGTCGCTGCGTATCTGGTCGAGAGTGACGTCGGGGTCGTGCTGGGACGAAACCACAACGGTGTCTATGCGGACGGGAGTGTTGTCGTCGTACTCAACCGTGACCTGTGTTTTTCCGTCGGGTCTGAGGTAGGGAAGTGTGCCGTTTTTTCTGACCTCGGTGAGTCTTTTTGCCATTTTGTGAGCAAGCGAAATGGGGAGCGGCATAAGCTCGGGAGTCTCGTCGCAGGCATATCCGAACATGAGACCCTGGTCGCCGGCACCTGTGTTGAATTCGTCGTTCAGCTCTCCGGTTTTTGCCTCGATTGAATTGTCCACACCGAGGGCGATGTCGGGTGACTGCTCGTGAATCGAGTTGATTACAGCGCAGGTTGAGCCGTCGAATCCGAATTTAGCGCGGTTGTAGCCGATGTCGAGCACTGTCCTGCGAACCACAGACTGAATGTCGACGTAGTCGGAGGTTGTAATTTCTCCCATGACCATCACAAGTCCGGTAGTGCAGCAGGTCTCGCAGGCAACACGGGACATGGGGTCGTTTTTGAGCATTTCATCGAGGATTCTGTCGGAGATCTGGTCGCATATTTTATCGGGATGTCCTTCGGTCACGGATTCTGAAGTGAAAAGTCTTTTCATCAATATTATTCCTTTCGTTCGGGCTGAGAGGACTCAAAAAAATGTCCTTGTTCCGGAGCTTTCATGCGCCCGACAGAACGAGGACATTGTTTTCAATACAGAATACTCATCTGTCAGGAATTAGCACCTTGCGCGGGATTATCCAGGTAGGTTGCCGGGCGTCACAGAGCCAGTCTCTCAGCCACTCTTGATAAGTTATTTAATTTTACCGTAATATTATATCACAATTTCAGCGCGATTGCAATAGCGGCATTGTTGTGCTTTGTAATAATTTTGTACGGCGTAAAATGTGCAAATGCTGTAAATCATGCCGAATCAGGTCAAAGAGAAAGATCCGCCGAGCTTTACGAAGAAATAAACCATCGAGATAACCGCGACAGCTACGGACGCTATAATGATAACCGGCGAGGTGAAAACAGTCTTTTTCTTCTTTTCGCCGTCTGACACTATTCCCGAGGTCGGACCGTCGCTTCCGGCAGATACGGACACAAATCCTGCCGCACGGATAGCTGAGGAAATCGGCTTGTAGATGAGGAAAACGAGCGAGGAATTGAATATAGCCTTTGTCAGGTTAAACGGCAGGAGCAGCGTGGGGATCAGTGCCGCTACATCGGAGGTTGAGACTCCCATGTAGAACGGAGTGATGATGAGGTTTGCGACCATCATTACGGCGGTCATCGAAACCGTGGAAGCAGCCATTCCGACAAGCGCGCCTTTCATTGTTCTGTACCTCGAATAAATAAGACTTCCGATGCAGACGAACGTGGCGCTGGAGATAATATTCATCACAAGACCGTATATTCCCGTCGTGCTGATAGTGGCGGCTTCAATAAGCGAAACGATCAGCGTCATCGCAAGACCGTATATCGGGCCGAACAGCATAGCGCCGACCGTCATAACGGAGTCTTTTAAATCGAATGAAAGGAATGCGGCTTTGAAGTGGAAGAGCACACAGCAAACGAAAGCGAACGCGGAAAATACTCCGACAGCGACAATTGTGCGGACTTTGTCTGATTTGTATGTAGATTTAGACATGATATAAACTCCCATATAAATTATTTTATAATATTATGAGGGAGAAGTAAAAATCCCGCCAAATTACAAATGTAAAATGACGGGATTGCGCAAATACGCTATTTCTTCTCTCATCCGGACTGTATTTGACGAGTAAACACTATAATGAAATAAATCAAATCTCCCGAATATCTGAATTTGATAAACCAAACAAAAAGTTAAATCAAATACAGACAAAACGAAATCCATTTTGCGGGAGCGCGAATTCGGCAGAAGCGAATCAAGCAGTCTGCACAATTTATATCAGCCGAATTTGCCAATTTGACCAGCTTCAGATAAAATATAGCATTTCTTAACGTCAAATTGAACCGTCGGTACAGGAATCACACCTGTTCGGCTCCAAATGTAATAATCAGATGGAGTTCGTGGACTATACCACCGGTAAGGAATTTCACCGTTTCCCGAATTTTACAATTCAATAATAAACGGGGTAGTTTTACCCCGCTTAAATTTTAATTATTCGTCGATTTCGATAACGACGCCGGAGCCGACTGTTCTGCCGCCTTCACGGATAGCAAAACGAAGACCCTTTTCGATAGCGATAGGAGTGATGAGTTCAACGCTCATGTCAACGTTATCGCCGGGACGGCACATTTCAGTTCCTTCGGGAAGGTGAATTGTACCTGTAACGTCGGTTGTTCTGAAGTAGAACTGCGGTCTGTAGCCGGAGAAGAAGGGCTTCTGACGTCCGCCTTCCTTTTCAGTAAGAACGTAAACCTGACCTACAAACTTAGTGTGGGGGTGAATTGTGCCGGGCTTGCAGAGAACCTGTCCTCTTTCGATAGCTTTCTTGTCGATACCGCGGAGAAGAAGACCAACGTTGTCGCCTGCTTCAGCGGAGTCAAGGAGCTTACGGAACATTTCGATACCGGTGATAACTGTGGACTTCTTTTCTTCGGAAAGACCAACGATTTCAACTGTATCGGACATCTTGACTGTACCACGTTCAACTCTACCTGTAGCAACTGTACCACGACCTGTGATGGAGAATACGTCTTCAACAGGCATAAGGAAGGGCTGGTCAGCCTTACGGTCAGGAGTAGGAATGTATTCGTCAACAGCCTTCATGAGCTCGTGAATGGATTCATATTCAGGAGCGTTGGGATCTGTGGATGTGGATTCGAGAGCTACACGAGCGGAACCGCGGATGATCGGAATATCGTCGCCCGGGAAGTCGTACTCGGAAAGGAGCTCACGGATTTCCATTTCAACGAGGTCGAGGAGTTCTTCGTCGTCAACGAGGTCAGTCTTGTTCATGTAAACAACGATTGC
>JBJFHS010000172.1:0-3199 GCA_051893885.1 Eubacteriales bacterium | reverse complement strand
GTCTTCGCCGAGATAAAACGCGGATTCAGGCAGGTCGCTCATTTTATATTTGTCGTAAGGCTTCAGGTCGGGAACGCCATTTGTATTATTGATTTTATCGCATGACGACAATATCATTAATAAGGTGAATGCAAGTATTATTTTTTTCATGATGTAATTCTCTTTATGTTTTATATACTATTTAATCAAATTTTGATATCAATAAAAACCGAGGCGGAGTTTATTAATAATTTATAACTCCGCCTTTTTTACTAAATTAACATATCAAAATCAATAGATTTTAATTAATAATTTAAATATGGACAAATACTCATCATATCTGTTCCATACTCGGATTCATGACGTTCTATGCACGAATGTGTACCTGAAAGTGTATGGTAATCGCAATTAGTGCAACCGTTAAAATTATAACAATATCTTATATATTTTGTGCAATCTCCATGTGAACTATCACTACATATTGATGAAACGGTATATGCAGTAGACCCAGAACATGTTACAGCCGCAGTATATTTTCCACATCCTGGGCACTTTCCACTTGATGCCATAACAGAATCGTTACCTGTAGCTCCAGCCGCACTAACTGGCAGTATTAAAGTTATTGCAGCCAAAATACCAACAAATACTTTTTTGAAATTTTTCATTTTAATGTCCTTTCTTGTAAATGCATTATATCACCATATATTCATATTTGGTGATACTTTCAAAATATCTGAAAATTTCGGAGCAGTAAATTTTTTTCAATAAAGCGCTATTATTTCAACAAATTTACTGTCAGACAACTCCTTTTTATGTAAAGGATCCCGATCGCAGATCCAGTTACAACTAATTTTTCATCGTTGCCAATCTTGAAAAAACTTATATGTTATTTTCTCTCCGCAAGCCAAATCGACACCCTCGATTGAATTATCATTGCCGTATCTTCCGCAGTTCTAAGACCGCCTTGGTATGCAGTTATTTCCTCATATATAATGTCCATCACATCTGAAGGAATACTTTCAGACGCGGGCATCCCTGACGCATCGACAAATTTCATAAAGTTGTCGAAATCTTCCTCTCTGTATTCGATGTAAACGCCAGCCTTTCCATCTAACCTGCCGTTTTCGTCCGGTAGATTGTTCTCTCTGAAGCCGCTCCAGTACCTTGCACCGCCCTCAAAGGGATAGAACATATATACATCTTTCATATCATCTTTGTATGACTCATTCTGTGATTTCAGCATACGTATTCCGTTCTTGCTCATCATCTCATATTGCGGCTTGTCGAGAATGACGCTGCGGACAAAATCCCATGCTTCCTCCGAATGTGCCGCGTTTTTCGGGATTATATAGACATATGCGTCACTTATTACGCTTCCGTTTCCACTTTTTGTAGGATATCCGATTCTCACGTAGTCTTTACTGTTGTAAATCACCTCGTCCGAACTGTAGCTGTCAACATAGACATATTCTTTTTGAGCAAGGATGATTTTTCCGGTCTGATAAGCCGCATACCTGTTTGAGCCTACAACTACATCTTCCTGCTCCTCAGACAGATATTCTATTAGTTTTATAAATGTAGGATTGTTAAAATCGCAAGTGTATTCGCTGAAATTTATGAACTCCGAATACGATGATTCTCCTCCAAACAGAATATTCTTATCCTTTGTAAGAAGCACACCTTCGTCAAGGTTTTTCTCAAAGTCAAGAAGCTCGTCAAGCGTCCACGATGTCATATCATCCACAGCAGATTTCGGCGCAAGAACCGTTTGAAGCTTGAAGCTTGGGGTAACAGCTGACAACCTGCCGTCGATTTCGAAGGTGTTCTTTACTGCTCCAACGATATCTTCCCTTTCGATGTCGGGATCGTTTTCTATCATCGTGTACAGGTCAAGGTAAAGCTCGTTCTCAAGTATCTCTGAAATGATTCTATCACTACTTTCAACGCAAATCACATCCGGAATATATGTGCCGTTCAGCATATCGTTAATCAGCTTTGTTCTCGCGCCGCTCCAGTTGTTTTCTTTGCTGTTGTATGAGGCATAATCCTCAGTGATGACCCGCTTCTCAGGGTTCTTTCTGTTGTAATTTATGACCTGCTGCGGCAGAGGAGACAACACAGAGCTCAGGTATGCCACCGACACTTTCGTTGTATCCGACAAATCCACGTCATCGGATTTTGCGAAAAAGCTGTTGTAATACTGTGATTCATTGTTGTTCATCTCTACGTATGACAAGAATATCTTTTCAGGCGAGATAACACTAAGGTACGAAATCCTCGTCGGGTTCAAACCGGAGTTCTGCCAGTTCATGACAAGCTCGCCGCCCCCCATACCATCACTGAAACCATATAGTCCGTTGGCTGATGAATAGTAACAATCGTATCCATCTCCGAAATATACTTTTTTCACCTCTGCTACGTCGGGGAGTGGCAGTTCCTCGCCTAATCCACAGCTTTCCCTATCAATTGCATATGTACCTAAATATGAGGTAACGTAAACCACACCACTTTTGTCGGTCGAGAGACTTGACTGAAATCTAGAGGTAAGGAAGTCAAAAGCTTTGCCCAAGTCTGGATTTAATACGCATATCCGGTTATCTGATAAGAGATAAACATAACCGTCTCCGTCTACTGCAATGGAGCTAATATAAGTAAATGGCTCACCTGTGTCAGGAAACATAATCTCAATCCCTTCGACTTTTGCGATACTTCTGTCAGAGCGGTCATATACGAGAAGTATATTCGTACTGTCAGCGGTCGCGTTTCTGGATTCAGCGTAAATTAGGTACACCTTGTCATCAGTAACCAGCCCGAGATTAGCGTAAAAGAATTCGTCAATATTTAATTTTTCTGTATTTTTTATGTCGCCGTTTGTATCCACCTCGCAGAGATAGTGCTCCGTGATGAGATTTCCATCGGTTTCAGCTTGACTCGTGCAGTAAAAAGTGATTTTTTCATCGCTCGTGCAAACATTGACTTTGTCAATAGGCGTAAGACTTTTGTCAAACTTTATTGCAGACTCAGTAAAAACGCCTGTGAGCCTTGTATCTTCCTGTTCTTCATAGACATCATAGGTATTTGTAGAATCGTTCTCAAGACCTTCTCCCCTTTTGGCAGGTAGACATGAAGACATATTTCCTGCGGTTAATAACACCGCGAGTATAAATGATATTATTTTTGCTTTTTTCATATGTTATCCTTAAATAGCAGAGATGTCTTT
>JBJFHS010000171.1:0-3202 GCA_051893885.1 Eubacteriales bacterium | reverse complement strand
TGGTCTGTTGGTCAAGCGGCTAAGACGACGCCCTCTCACGGCGTAAACGGGGGTTCGATTCCCCCACGGATCAGTTGAGACTTGTTTTACACAGGTCTCTTTTTTGTTTTTAATTCAATATTTGCCGCAGCTATGTAAATTCCCGTAAAAATCAGCATTGATACTATCGGATGCAGATTTTTCATAAACAATATTCTTATTGCTGTATTAAATACGAGTACAAGTACAGGTTTTAAATATTGCTTTACCGCGTCTTTTACAGTGACTTTTGTAACTGACGACAGCTTATACAGGCTTGCGGCTAAATTTCCGATTTCACAGACAAATACCGTGAAGATGTATCCGGCTATTCCAAATCGTGGAGTTAAAAATATTACGAGAATCAGCCCGCACGCCGCATCAATAATATTGACTTTCATATTGTAAACCTGTTCACCGAGCCCCTTCAGAAGCGAATCCACCGCGGTGTCGAGGTACATAAACGGCACAAGCAGTCCGAGCACGAGCGTATAAACTGCGGCTTCACTTGAATCATATACGAGATTGCCGAGTGCGCCGGCGTAATTTACAAAAATACCACAGGCTCCAAGTGAAAATAACGCCGAATATCTGTAAACTTCCTTTGTCAGTCTGCGTATGCCGTCATAGTCTCCCAGCTCGTTTCGCTCGGAAATTTCCGGAATCAGAAGCGAAGTAAACGACCCGATCACGGCATACGGGAACATGACAAGCGGAAACGCTATTCCCTGCAGAAGTCCGTACGACGCAAGTGCCCTGCTCTCGCTTAATCCGCTTTTTTTCAGACCTGCGGGTATTGCGAGATGCTCAAGCGTTGTCAGCCCCTGTCTCGCGTATGTACCGACTGCGGCTGTAAACGAAATATCTGTCACATCTTTCAGCTTTGTGCGTATTTGCACCGTTTTGTCGCCGTATTTTTCGCCGCACGGTTTTTTTGAATCGACAATATACATTATAACATTGATGCTCAGAGACCACGCTTCGGACAACGCAGAACCTCCGACCACCGCTAAACACGCCGACTCCACATTCCCCGGAGACACCAGAAAAAGACCTGTGGAAATAAAAATAATCTTGACAAGCTGTTCACTTACTGAGGAAATCGCGTTTTTGTAAACTTTTCGCAGACCTGTGAAAAAACCTGAAATCGCGGATGACATAGCTATGGCAGGAAGACTTAAGGCGAGAATCCTGAGCGACTTCACTGTCCTCATATCTCCGAGCAGATATCCGGCGGCGATCTCGGAGGTCGAATACAAAAGCAGCCCCGACGACAGACTGAAAATCAAACTGTAGAGCACTATTTTCAGCATAAGACTGCGCATACAGCTTTTCCACGAAGTCTTATCCGCTCCGATCAGCTGGGCACACCTCTCAGAGGTCAGCTTTACCGCGCCGAGATTTACGCACGAAAGCGCAAGAGTAACTGCGAATCCATACACACTCATAACAAGTGTAAACAGTCCCATGCTCTCCGCTCCGATTTTTTTGTTGATATAAGCGTTGAAGCTGACCGATATTCCGCGCAGAATTATATTGACAAATGATAGCAGTATCGCGTTGGAGATAAAAAGGTTCAGTTTTTTCATTAATTATCGCTCCGTTACCGATTTTATAAATTCTGTTATCATAAATAAAGCTGTCATGTTAAGATATATCTTGATTTATTAACAATAAAATTATATAATTATAGAAAAATTGATGCTTTGTTGAGGAAACTGAGAAAGGAGCAAGCCCATGATGAAGTTTCTGTAACTGTATGGGCATTTGTTATGGAACGCGTCAGCAAAAACAACTATTATCTGGATATCGCCGAGACTGTGTCTGAGAGAAGCACCTGCCGGCGTAAGCGTTACGGAGCTATTATAGTAAAAAATGACGTTATCATATCTACCGGATACAACGGTGCGCCGAGAGGAAGAAAAAACTGCTCTGATATAGGAAGCTGTACCAGAGAGCGTCTCGGAATTCCGCGCGGAGAAAGATATGAGCTTTGCCGTTCGGTACACAGCGAGGCTAACGCTATTATATCGGCGTCAAGGGAAAATATGCTCGGCTCCTCGTTATATATGTGCTGCACCGACCCTAAAACCGGTGAGGTAATACCCGGCACAAACTCGTGTATGATGTGCAAGAAGCTAATCATCAACTCCGGAATATCAACCGTATACATACGCGATACCGCCGACGAATACCGCGAAATTGATGTTTCAAGCTGGATTGAGGACGACGACAGCTTATCCGGCGCGCTCGGTTATTGATATCCGGTTTTGAACTATCTAATCTATTATTCTAATCTATTATATTGTGAGGATTATAATTTCATGAAAAAAATTATTGCAGCTCTGCTTATTTTGTCATCGCTTCTGATGATGAGCTCCTGTTCCGCTTCCCTTGTGAATCTGAAATATGAAGACGGAAAAATGCTCAACAAACGTCTGAAGCTTGAATATTACCCCGCCCCAACCAATTATGAACCGGTTTCGGTCGGAGAGGCTTACGGATATTACGGAAAGTCGGACATGATTTTATATGAGATCAAAGGCCTTGACCCTAAAGAGTGGCTGACGCAGGAATATGCGGGAAGCGCGACAACTATATTCTATTCTACTGATATAACCCTGCCCACACTTGAGGAGCTCGAGCCGAATAAATTATATATCTGCTCAAATGAAGAAACAACTTTCGCGGTTTCCACTGTCGAGGATGTCGATCTGATCAATGAATTAGTTGATCTATACATCAACGGCGAATATGAGGAATGGCCTCTTATCAACTCCATTGCGACATACGAGCTGAAATTCTACTCCGAGGACAAGTATCCGCACATTTACTACAATCTGACCTACGGCGAGTTCGAGGAAGGAAAGTTTATTTATGACCGCAACACCAAGAGAAGCGTGAGAATAGACGAAATTTTAAGCGATTATATAGGATGAATCATGTTACAAATCAATGACAAAGGTAAAATAGTTTTAAGTGACACAAGCCTCAGCGTGCTGTTTGTATGTACAGGAAACACCTGCCGCTCTCCGATGTGTGAGGCTGTTTTCAATTCGATGTACGGCAGCGATAAAATCAAAGCCAAGTCGGCTGGAATATTCGCGGATGGCTCGCCGGTGTCGAAAAACGCGGTAAAAGCACTCGCTGAGGATGGCATAGAAATCTCTCCTGACAGAAAATC
>JBJFHS010000170.1:0-3209 GCA_051893885.1 Eubacteriales bacterium | reverse complement strand
AACCGCCGCCCACAATAGTGCAGATGTGACAAACGAAACAATGCCGCATATTTTATACGAATAGTCCGGCAGCAGAAAAATCGACAGAAACGAAAATAAAATTCCTCCACCGTCAAATCCTGTTATGGGGAGAAGATTGACAATCGAAAGCGAAACCGAAACTCCGACAAAGAAAAGGGCTGATTCATGAAACAAAGCATACGCCGCTGCTGCCGAAATCAAACCGCAGACAGAGCCCGAAAGATGTACTATTATTTCACTTACAAAAGATGTGTGTGAAAAATCAAATGACAGAACTCCTCCCAGACTTTTCAGAGCGAACGAAACATTTCTTACCCCCGACAATTTCGCAGCGGCAAGGTGTCCGAATTCGTGTATTGACACTGCAAGAAGCAGCAAAAAAATCTCTCTCATGCCTATTCCCTGTCAAAGATCAGCTCCGCAAACAGCTCTCCTATTGCGTCAAACACGGACCATTCTTTTCCGGACGCAGGTTTTTCGGGCCTGACAAGTTCTTCACGCGCCTGTACTCCTCCGCTCATTACAGATATGTATCCGTTGTTTTTCTTGACTTTTTCCGCGTTTTCGGCCATCGGGAAAACAAGCATTGTACACATAATCAGAATTCCGCCGATAAACAGAATATCTCCGAACATCATATTTTTTTGTTTTTGATGCAGGATTTGCCTTCTTTTTTTGCCGATTATAATTTTTTTCATATTAAGCCTCGAAGTTGATATAAAATATCTTAAAAAATGCGTCAGCTGAATATATCAATATTTGACTTATTCCGCGTTTTATTACTTTTTTATCGTGAAATATTGACACAAACGGAATAATTATAATATAATATATCTCAGGACAAATTATTATTAATTCGGAGTAAATATGCCGGAAAACAACATCACGCCGTATCTGAGCAAAACTCTTATTCATGAGCGTATCCGCATAACCGGCTCGCGTCCGACCGTATTCTGGATGAGCGGTCTTTCGGGCTCGGGAAAATCCACGATTGCGGCTCTGAGTGAGAAAAAACTGAATCAGCTCGGACACTCGGCTTATATGATAGATGGAGACACGGTTCGCAACGGACTTTGCAGGGGTCTTGGTTTTTCAGAGGAAGACAGGCTCGAAAATCTGAGGCGAATCGCGGAATGTGCGAAAACAGTCGCTTCGTCCGCTCAGATCGTAATAGTCTGCGCAATATCTCCAAGTGAAGAATCGAGAAAAAATGCGCGTGAGATTATCGAAAAATCCGCGGAATTCATTGAAGTATATGTAAAAGCCGACGCAAAAACCTGTGCCGGACGTGACCCCAAAGGACTGTACAAAAAGGCGTTCAGCGGAGAGATAAAAAACTTCACCGGAGTTTCTGCGCCGTATGAAGTTCCCCAAAATGCCGACCTGATTCTCGACACTGAAAATAATTCAGCCGAAGAATGTGCGAAAACGCTCGTAAATGCCGCTATAAAAGCAATTTACAAGCCTGAGACACTGATTGACAACATGATAAGAGGCGCAATCAGGGCTTCGGAAAAAATCATGGAGATATACAGCGGCGAATACAAGGTCGCAATCAAAGAAGACGACTCTCCGATCACGACGGCGGACAGAAAATCAAATGAAGTTTTAATTGAACACTTTTCATCGCTGTACCCCGAATATTCGATTCTGTCGGAGGAAGCTGAGGACGACAAAAGCAGACTCACCAACAACGCAGGTGTGTTCATCATCGACCCGCTCGACGGCACCAAGGAGTTCATCAACCGCAACGGAGAGTTCTGCGTTTCAATCGGTTTTGCGGCGTCTCACAAGGTCGTGGGCGGTGTGATTGCAGTTCCCGCAAAAAGGCTGATCTACTACGCTTACGAAGGAATGGGTTCATACAAAATCACATTTGACGAATACCTTTCCGCATTCAGCTTCGGAGACGGCAAGAAACTTCATGTGTCAGACCGCACGGGAAGAAGCGAAGAAGACAAGCTGACAATCGTCGCGAGCCGCTCACACATGGACAGCGAAACCGAGAAGCTCATCGAAAACAACCGCAGCAGAATCGGCGAATTTCTCTCCGTCGGAAGCTGTCTGAAGGGCTGCATGATAGCGGAAGGACTTGCCGATGTACACTACCGTTTCGGTGGCTTCATGAAGGAATGGGACACCGCCGCTATGCAGATTATCTGTGAAGAAGCCGGAGCCGTTTTCGCCGAACACGACGGAACACCGATTCGGGCAAACCGCGAAGACCCGTACAACCGCCACGGATTCATGATACTCAACAGAGCGGAATCGGCACTTGATATAAAAAATACATAATCAGAAGGACTACAATATATTATGCAATACTCTCACCTCGATATGCTGGAATCACGCAGTATTCACATATTGCGCGAATCATATTCAGCTTTTAAAAACCTATGTATGCTTTGGTCTATAGGAAAGGACAGCACAGTTCTGCTCTGCCTTGCAAGAAAGGCGTTTTACGGACACGTCCCCTTCCCGCTCGTCCATGTGGACACACATTACAAAATTCCCGAAATGATTGAATACCGCGACCGCCTCGCTATGGAGTGGAATCTCGATATGATATACGGTGAAAACCGTGAGGCTCTCGACGCGAAAGCTACATTCCCAGACGGAAACGCCACGAGAATCGAATGCTGCAAAAGGCTTAAAACCGAGGCTCTGACCCACACTCTCGCAGGTGACTGGCCCCGTTACCGCCTGAATCACGCAACGGGAAAATACGAAATCGACGAGAACCGCGAACCTTTTACAGGTGTAATAGTAGGTGTACGTGCCGATGAAGAAGGAAGCCGTTCAAAGGAAAGATACTTCAGCCCGAGAGACAAGCAGAACGACTGGGACGCCGACGACCAGCCTCCGGAATTCTGGGGTCAGTACAAGACGGACTTTGCACCGGGAACTCACGTCAGAATTCACCCGCTCCTCGACTGGACTGAGGTGGATATCTGGGAATACATCCGACGTGAGGGTGTGCCGGTCGTTTCGCTGTACTTCAATCAGGGCGACGGAAAGCGGTATCGCTCACTGGGATGCTGGCCCTGCACCAAGCCGGTTGAATCGGAAGCGTCAAATCTCGATGAAATCATTGAGGAGCTGAAATCCGGAAAGTTTGCACGTGTGGCTGAAAGAAGCGGACGCGAACAGGACAAGGAGGACGGCGGCGGACTTGAAGAACTGAGACG
>JBJFHS010000169.1:0-3224 GCA_051893885.1 Eubacteriales bacterium | reverse complement strand
CTTTTTGATTAATTTTTGCTTGAAATTTTTGTCTATCTTTTTGGGGTCACTTTATCCCCCACACAGGTGTAGCAAAATAACTGCAAAGAGGTTTTTTGTTAAGTCAGGAAAAAAGTAATGAAACATTGCGCGGAATCGTTCAAAGCATAGGTGCGGCGTGCTTCGGAGCGGCTTGCGGATCGGTACATATTACGAGAATCAGGGATATGTGTTTGCGCAGGACAACGGAAAACCTCTGAATCCCACATCGGTAACAAAGTGGCTCAGTAAATTTTAAAGCGGCACGGGCTTCCACACCTCAACGTGCATGGCTTCCGGCACACAATGGCTTCCATCATGTTAATAAAATGCAAAAAAATAACCCTTTCAAGCCGGATTTGACTTAAAAAGGTTACTTTTTGCGGTATTTCCACCATCGGAGTGACAGGACTTGAACCTGCGGCATCTTGGTCCCAAACCAAGCGCGCTACCAACTGCGCTACACCCCGATGAGAAATATTATACCGCAGATTCAGCCAAAAGTCAATACATATTTCGGATTATTTTTACGCACGTTTCCTCTCCGGCGAATTCGGAGCAGAGCACGTATAAAAATCCGTCACTGCACCAGACGTAGTATCCGCCGGAGTGATATACGTCCCAGCCGCCGATTTTTTCCGTGCTTATCTGCTCGTTTACACTCAGGCTTGCAATCAGATTTTTGCCGAACTTTGTGTCCTCGCTCTGAATTTCAAGGCTGATAAAGTCGTTGTACCCTTTTTCTTCGTTCGCGCCGTAGATGTAACTGATATTCACACTGCCCAGATATTCGTTGTACTGCACGATTTTTCCGCCGACCATGCCATCGGGAAGATAGGACGGAAGAAGACAGCCCTCGCCCATCCTTTCCTTTATCTCTCCGTAAGAGATGCTCCGGCTTCCGTTTTGCACGTTTTCAAGGTACGCCTTTGCTTCTTCTTCGGTTTCGGCAGCCATTCCGACTATGCCGAGGTTTTCTCTCAGCCAGTCACTCACCTCGCCTAAATTTTCCGTGTCTTTGTCCAGAATTATCAGCTTTGAGTATCCCTTGTAGTAAAACCGGAACAGATAGCACGGAGTCTCAACCGGCTTTGTGAAAATCTGATATTCAATCGAATCGGGGTCTGTGCATTCACGTGCGGCGCGGAAGTTTTCGTCAAAATCTGCGGCGAGCTCGTTCATCTGCACCCGCTCACCCACCCTGACAGAACGGATAAAGTTCATCACCGAGCCTGCGATTGCTTTTCCGCCTATCGAGAGTGTCGCGATACAGCACAGAGCTATTGCCGCCGCGATATATCTGCGTTTGGGGAAAGAGCGAGACGATGCGCTGCACCCGAGCGGTTTTTTCTGAGCCTCCGCGATGATTTTGTTGTAAATTTCGTCTTTTTTGTCGCTTCCGTCGCCGTATAAGCGTCTGATTGCGTCTTCAAGTCTGTCATTCATAATCATAAACTCCCATTTCGTTCAATATTTTTTTGAGCTTTGCGAGGGTGCGGCACAGCATTACCGCGGTGTGTCTCTCGCTTTTTCCGATGATTTTCGCAATTTCTCTGTTTTTCAGCTCCGCAGAGTACTTCATCGCGATGATACTGCGCTCACTCCCGTTCAGCTTTCCGATTGCGGCGTAGAGTGCTTTGTCCCGCTCATCGGAGAAAACGGGTGCAAACGGGTCGCCTCCTTCGGGAATGTCGGACAGAGCTTCATCGCCCCCGTACACCTGAATTTTGTTTCTGCGCATATGGTCGGTGTATGTGTTTTTTGCGATGACCATCAGCCACGTGCCGATTCCAGCCTTTTTCTCATCGTATCCGGAGAGGGAACGGTACGCTTTCAGAAAGGTGTCGGCGGTCAGGTCCTCGCTCGAGTGGCTGTTTCCCGTCAGGTAATGGAAATATCGGTAAATCATAGTGTAGTTTTCGTCATAGATTTTCTCAAAAAGCTCGTCAATTGTCAAAGCAGCCGCCTCCTTTGGTTCAACTCGGTATACCGGTGCGGATTCAGAATTAATTCTGCATACATATACGCGCGAAATATAATTTTACAACAGGGTTTTCGCGAAAAAGATTGATTTTTTTTTACAGTCATGTTATAATGTAGGCGAAAATGATACAAAAAGGTGTAATTATGGCACAGAAAAACAAAATCGTGTTTACGGTCAGAATCGACGAGGAGCTTTACAAAAAAATGCTCGCCACCGCTGAGGCTGAGGGAAGGGACACAAACAACCACATCCTGCACCTCATCCGCACAAACGTCGCCTACCACGAGAGAATTCACGGAAAAATCGACACCTCAAAAATCTCCCTGCCGGATGACGTGACGGGCGCGGAGAATTGAATTTTTGTCAGTTTTATTTCATTATTATATTTTAACGGAGGATTTTATGGCAGAAGAAAAGAAAAAAAGCTCGTTCTGGAGCGAATTCAAAACGTTCATCGCGCGCGGCAACGTGATGGACATGGCGGTCGGCGTAGTTGTCGGCGCAGCGTTTACCTCAATCGTAAACGGACTCGTTCAGGGCATCATCAATCCGCTCATCGGCAAGCTCATCGGAGGTCTCGACCTCACACAGTACAAAATCGTCCTGACAGAAGCAACCGAGGACGCCGCAGAGTGCGCAATCCTTTACGGCTCCTTCATCCAGGCAATCATCAACTTCCTCATCGTCGCCCTCTGCGTTTTCTGCGTCGTCCGCGTCATGAACAAGGCTAAGGACGCAATGAAAAAGAAAGAAAAAGAGGAAGAAGAAGCCGCAAAAGCCGAAGAAGAAGCAAAACCCGAAGAACCCAGCGAAGAAATCCTCCTCCTCCGTGAAATCAGAGACTCGCTGAAGAAATAAAGTGAGTGCGAGGGGACGCGAGGGGAACGGGACGCTTCTTGTAATGAAGCATAATGACTTCGTCATTGGCAAGAACTTCAAAAATAGATATCATTTCTCGTTCAGTGCGTATGATATAGGTATCACTTCGGACTGGTCAGCTGGCCTCGCGGGGTGATATAGCGATCCTCGACCTCAGAAAGGGTGGAGCGAGCTCGCAGGGACCGCCAACCCTGCTCGAGATAGCCGTAATGAATACCTTGATTTCGTAACTTAATAATAAAATAATACTGACTCACGTGCATTTTGAAGAAAAACTTAATTGTCAGTTTCGCAGCTGACTGAATTGTTTGTTCGCTTCAAAACGACGTGAGTCAGTATTTCT
>JBJFHS010000168.1:0-3226 GCA_051893885.1 Eubacteriales bacterium | reverse complement strand
TCCGCTAAACTGCTTAATGCTGCTTGGTTCCCCACCTGACATGGTTCACAGCCGCAAATCGCGCAAGACCCATCCGTCAACACTTTCCTTGTGACACAGACTACACAAGCTTTCCCCGCACACAGGGATTCCACCCTCGCTGTAGCGGACTTCGAGTACAGGGACCCGCTGCTCCCCCGGCTGGTATGGCCTTGATTCACGAGTTATTTCGCTTGTATCTATAATACTCCCCAATTATATCACATACTCCTCCGCATTTCAAGACGGTAGAGTATTAATTCACTTTTTGTTTAAAATTTTCCCTATACATATGGTTAGCTGAGGCGTCCCGTCTCCCCTCGTTCCCCCACTCACATAAGACTTCTGATTTTGCCGAAGAACTCACCGCCGCAGCATAGCTCTTCTTCGATTCTTGTCAGGCGGTTGTATTTGGCGGTTCGCTCACTTCTGGAGGGGGCACCGGTTTTGATGTATCCGGCGTTCATGCCCACTGCGATGTCGGCGATGGTCGTGTCGGCGGTTTCTCCGGAGCGGTGCGAGATGATTGTGTTGTAGCCGTACCTGCGCGCCATGCGGACGACCTCGATTGTCTCAGTGAGCGTTCCTATCTGATTCGGCTTCACGAGGATGGAGTTGCCGCGCCGGTTTTTGATTCCTTCGGCGAGCTTTTTCGGGTTGGTCACGAAGTAGTCGTCGCCGACAAGCATGATTCTGCCGCCGAGAGATTTTGTCATCTCGCCCCATCCGCTGTCGTCGTCCTCGCCCAGACCGTCCTCAATCGAAACGATGGGGTATTTCCGGCAGAGCGTGTCCCACTCGGAGATAAGCGCGGCGCTGTCGAATTTTTTTCCGCTTTTCGGCTGCGTGTAGTATGATGCGTCAGCCCATTCGCTTGAAGCCGCGTCGAGCGCGATTTTGACCTGCGACGTCGTGTATCCGGCAGCCTCAATCGCACGAACAATGTAGTCCAGCGCCTCCGTGTGACCCGATAGATCCGGCGCAAATCCCCCTTCGTCTCCTACGGTTGTCGCGTGACCGTCGGCCTTGAGCAGCTTTCCGAGGGTGTGGTATATCTCGCAGCCCGCCCTGAGTGCCTCGGAGAACGTGCCGAACCCAATGGGCATTATCATGAACTCCTGAATGTCAATGTTGTTCGCAGCGTGAGCCCCACCGTTTAAAATATTCATCATAGGAACTGGCAGAACTCTTCCCGAAATGCCGCCGATATACCGGTACAGCGGAATATTGCAGTACGCCGCAGCAGCCTTCGCCGAAGCGAGTGATACCGACAGGATTGCGTTTGCGCCGAGCCGTTTCTTGTTCTCCGTGTCGTCAAGGTGTATCATGCGGTTGTCTACAAGAGTAGTGTCGCACACCATACCGCTAAGCTCCGCGTTGATTTTTTCGTTTACGTTTTCTACCGCCGAAAGCACGCCTTTTCCCATATAACGCTTAATGTCGCCGTCGCGCAGCTCGTGAGCCTCGTATTTGCCGGTTGATGCGCCGGAGGGAGCCGAAGCCGTGCCGCGTGAGCCGTTTGCCAGAATCACGGTCGACTCAATGGTCGGGTTTCCCCTTGAATCGAGTATTTCACGCGCGTAAACCTTTTCGATAATATTTCCGCATCTGAAGTTTTTCATAAAAATTCTCCTTTGGCTGTATTTTAACATTTCGCCGGATATTATTATTCGCAAATATTACCTAAAATATTTATGATTTGACTTGATTTTTTGGAAAAATTATTATATACTGTGTAGGACAAAAATTTTTCGGAGGTATTTATGAAACTCGAAGAACTGACCGTTATAAAACCGGCACCGACTCCCGGTGATACCTCGTGGTTCACACACGACCGCTTCGGTATGTTTATCCATTGGGGTCTCTATGCTCTCGGAGCACGCCACGAATGGCTCAAAAATTACGAGAGAATTCCCACCGAGGTCTACGACGAAAAGTATTTCAAACACTTTGACCCCGACCTCTACGACCCGACTCTGTGGGCTGAGGCTGCTGCGGACGCCGGAATGAAGTATTTCGTCATCACGACAAAGCATCACGAGGGCTTCTGCCTGTGGGATTCAAAGTACACCGACTACAAATCCACAAACACTCCCTACGGAAAAGACATCCTGACCCCGATGGTAGACGCCTTCCGTTCAAAGGGACTTCGCACCGGATTCTATCACTCGCTCCTCGACTGGCATCACCCCGACTATACGGTTGACTCGTGCCATCCGATGCGCGACAACAGCGAGTACATAGCAAAGGACCCCGAGCGTCACCTCGAGAGGTACGTCGAATACCTCCACAATCAGACCGAGGAGCTTCTCAGAAAGTACGACCCCGTCGATATAATCTGGTTTGACTTCTCCGTCGGCGCGTCGGACAGATTCCCGGGCAAGGGCAAGGAAGTCTGGAAGAGCGAGGAATTCATCAAGAAAATCCGCTCGATCAACCCGAAAATCATGATTGACGACAGACTTCAGATAGATCAGGACATCAAGACTCCCGAGCAGTATATGCCCGACGAATGGGTAAAGGTAAACGGCGTTCCCGTAGTCTGGGAGGGCTGCCACACCTTCTCCGGCTCGTGGGGATATCACAGAGACGAGCAGTCGTGGAAGAGCGTTGACCAGCTGCTCAAGATGCTCATCGACAGCGTTTCAATGGGCGGAAACCTGCTTCTCAACGTCGGACCTACAGGACGCGGAGAATTTGACGAGAGAGCATATGAGAGACTTCGCGGAATCGGAAAATGGATGCGCCGCCACTCCCGCTCGATTTACGGATGCACACAGGCTCCGCTTGAATTCGAGTGCCCGAAGGACTGCCGCCTGACCTACAACCCCGAAAAGCAGAGATTGTACGTCCATATGTACAGCTGGCCTTTCGGAAAGCTCCAGTTAAAGGGCGAGCTTGCTGAACACGTAGATTACATTCAGATTCTCTCCGATGCCTCCGAGCTGAGATACAGTTATTATCCCGAACAGAGAGTCGTCGACATCCCGCTCCCGATTTACAAGCCGCTCGGCGCAGACATCCCTGTGCTTGAAATTTTCCTCAAGTAATATTTCTTCCTGAAAAATTAAAAAACAGTAATAAAAACAGCTCCTTTGGCATATGATGTAAGTGTGCCTGAAAAAGGAGCTGTTTTTTATTGTAATTTTATCACAGGAGACTAACTATAAAAAGTCAAGCCCCAAAAGAAAAGTTTTGCTAAAAAGTC
>JBJFHS010000167.1:0-3228 GCA_051893885.1 Eubacteriales bacterium | reverse complement strand
TACGACAATAAGCCGGGAGACGACGCAACCGCCTGCATTGTCCGTATCCGCAAGAGAGAGCCGATGAATATGCTGTTCGGCCCGCCGAGAAACCGCGACGACTGCAACAGAATGATGTCGCTGTTCTTCTCGAAAGAGGGAAAACATATAATCTGCGGGGGAACAACCTCGTCGATTGCAGCAAAATACCTCGGAAAACAGGTCAAAACAAGCCTCAATTTTGAGCGGAGCGACATTCCGCCGATTGCCGAAATCGAGGGTGTCGACCTTGTGACCGAAGGCGTGATCACCGTCAATAAGGTCGTGGAATACGCCAAGGATTATCTCGAAAACAACGAGAGCTACGAGCAGTGGGGCTATAAGAGAGACGGCGCGTCCCTCATCTGCCGTATGCTGTTTGAAGAAGCTACCGATATAAACTTCTTTGTAGGACGTGCAGTAAACCCCGCGCACCAGAATCCCGATCTTCCGATTAATTTCAACATCAAGATGAACCTTGTCGAAGAGCTTTCGGAATGCCTTAAAAAGATGGGCAAGCGCATAAAGGTAAGTTATTTCTAAAAAAAGTTAAAGGAATTGTAAAATGAGAAAATTTGATACCAAGGTACAGCATCTGAAATATAAGGTACTTCGCGAGGTGGCGCGTCAGGCGTGGGCCGATACCCTGCTTGAAAACGTATTCAATATCCCGAAAATTATCGTCCCAGGAAATACTCCCACAATGAGATGCTGCGTTTATAAAGAGCGCGCAATTCTTGAGGAGAGAGTAAAGCTCGCGATGGGCGGAGACAGGGAAAACCCCAACGTAATCGAGGTTATTGATATCGCCTGCGATGAGTGTCCCGTCGGCGGATACGAAGTCACAAACGCCTGCCGCGGATGCCTTGCGCACAGATGTGAGGACGTCTGCAAAAGAGGAGCCATAACCTTTGACGCAAACCACGTCGCAAATATCGACAAAACCAAGTGCGTTGAGTGCGGAGCCTGCGCAAAGGTCTGCCCCTATACCGCAATCGTAAGCCGCAAACGCCCCTGCCAGAATGCGTGCAAGGTCAAGGCTATCTCCATGAACGAGAACAAGGCTGCGGCAATCGACAACAACAAGTGCATTGCCTGCGGTGCGTGCGTTTACCAGTGCCCGTTCGGAGCCATTATGGACAAGTCGTATATCCTCGACGCCATTGAGCTTCTCAAAAACCGCGACGGCAAATCAAAGGTGTACGCAATCGTCGCGCCCTCAATTTCCAGCCAGTTTACATATGCCAAGCTCGGTCAGGTCATAACCGGCATGAAGGAGCTCGGCTTCCACACAGTAATCGAGGCTGCTCTCGGCGCGGACATGGTTGCTCAGGCTGAATCAAAGGAGCTCGCCGAAAAGGGATTCCTTACCAGCTCGTGCTGCCCGGCGTTCGTATCGTATATCCACAAGAATTTCCCCGACCTCGTTCCGTTTGTGTCGCACAACCTCTCGCCTATGGCTACAATCGCGAAGTACATCAAGGAGACCGAGGAAAACGCAAAGACAATCTTCATCGGCCCCTGCACTGCAAAGAAAGCCGAGATCAAGCTCGATGAAGTCAAGCCCTATGTCGACGTTGTCATGACGTTTGAAGAGCTTCAGGCGCTTTTCGACAGCCGCGATATGGATATCACAACGCTTGAGGAGGGCTTCCTCGACAACGCATCCTACTTCGGAAGAATTTTCGCGCGCTGCGGTGGTCTTGCCGATGCCGTTGCCGAAGGTCTCAAGGAACAGGGCCTCGTGGATTTCGAGCTCAAACCCTGCTCCTGCGACGGTATCGAGGCGTGCCGTGTTGCGCTTCTCAAGAAGAACAAAAACCTGCTCGACGCCAACTTTATCGAAGGCATGGCTTGTATCGGCGGATGTATCGGCGGTGCGGGATGCCTGACTCACGGCGAAAAGAGCAAGTCCGACGTCGACAAATACGGTATGCTCGCCCACGAAAAGACAATTGCGGATGCCGTATCTGTTCTGCGCAAGTAATTCTGCCGACCGCAGTAATTTAAAGAAAACTTTGTCATAAAATGAGCATAAAAAATTCCGTCCGGTGTATTTTTTCGCAGGACGGAAATTTTTTATTTCATTCAAAAAGGATTCACCTGTTTATCTCTTGAGCCATCCCTCAGGTATATCGGTGAGCGGTGCAGGGAGGGAGACCTTCTTTCCAATTTCGGCAAATCTCTCGGCTAAATTGTCGCCGATGACGCCGTCGGAGTTCGGGCTGAGGTTCATTATGAAGTTAACATTCATGGAGAAGCAGCGGTTCATCAGCTTGATAGCCCAGTCCGCGCTTTTCACAGGCTGATTTTCGTGCTCGTCGCGGTTGAACCAAGTGGTGGTCAGAGTCTGGCAGAGCGCGCCGGGACCCTTGAAACCGTCGTTTACATCCTGACCGGCACCGTTTTCAAAGAATACAATGTCGGTTCCCTTGATTCCGTCCGCGCAGCCGATGTTCATGAGCAGACAGTTCGGCTGGAGCTTCTTGACCAGCGCGTCAACCTCCTCGAAGGGAAGCGTCTCGTATGAAGGACCGCCCCACGGAGCATTCCAGCCGTCTATCACAAGGTACGGTATCTCGCCGTAGTTCGTCAGCAGCTCAGTGATCTGTCCGAGAACCATTTCGCGGTGAGCGGGCGTGAATGCGTGCCGTCCGAGCTTCGCTGTCAGGTCGAGAATCGAGAAGTAAAGTCCCGCCTTGATTCCGGCTTCACGGAACGCATTGAGGAATTCTGCCACAACATCGGTCTTGTTAGTGGCGTTTCTGACACAGTGCTCGGAGTATTTGCTGTCCCAGAGCGCAAAGCCCTCGTGGTGCTTAGTAGTCAGAATGGCGAAACGGCATCCCGCGCTTTTTGCGATTTCAGCCCAGCGGCGGCAGTCGAGTGACTTCGGATTCCAGTCCGCTTCGCTGAACGGAAAACGTCTCTCGTCCCCACCGTTCTCAACACCGTATTCCCAGTCGATATACTCGGAGTTGTGGAACTGAACCGCCGCGCTGTTCCAGTGAATGAACGTTCCGAGACGGAGATTGATAAATTCTTTTTGCAATTCAATGAGCTTGTCCATTTTATACCTCTGAAAATATTAACATTTTTACCGTCAGGTATTATATCAAAAAATGACGTTAGTGTCAATGATTAATTCAAGCGCCGAATACATCGCAAAAGCAGGATAAGGAGACAACTATGATTGATTTGCGACTGCCA
>JBJFHS010000166.1:0-3291 GCA_051893885.1 Eubacteriales bacterium | reverse complement strand
ACAAAATCGACTCCGTCCTCGGCGTGAAGTCTGACGACGTCGATAAAATCCTTCGCGGTGAGTGAGTCAAGGTCGCGCTGATAGTGGATTACGCTGTCGTAAACCGGCACTGTTCCTATCATCGCGGGGCACTCCGAGGTGAGCTTTCTGCGGAACGGCTGTGTGTTTCCGTGGCTTGAGAGGTCCATTATTGCCTCCGCGCCCATGTCGACTGCCGAGAGAACCTTCTGCATCTCAACGTCGTAATCCTTGCAGTCGCGGGATACGCCGAGGTTTACGTTGATTTTTGTGCGCAGCATCGAGCCTATTCCCTCGGGGCTTATGCAGGTGTGCAGTTTATTGGCGGGGATGACGACTTTTCCCTCGGCAACAAGCGGGAGGAGCTCGTCAACTCTCATCTTTTCTTTTTCCGCGACAGCCTTCAGCTCCGGAGTGACTATGCCGCGTCTTGCCGCATCCATCTGGGTTGTGTAATTTCTTTCCATAGCTTTCCTTTCGGTTTTTCTTTTACCTGTCAGGTTACCTGTCGGGAACGATGCAATAAAAAAACGGAAAACGCTGATTCTGACGCTTTCCGGCTTGCTTTGCACAAAGTTTCCCTACGTTGGCATTATCCAAATCAGGTTCATGGGTCGAAGGGCATACCTTCCTCTCAGCCTGTGCGGGCGTCGCTTTATTCCGGCGCACTCTGCAAGCTCCCCTAATATTAAATTCACTTTATTATACAGCAATAAATTTGAAAATGCAAGCATTTCAGTCAATTTGTTACAAACGCGTAATAAAATTGATCCGACAAACGATTTGTGCTTTGTATTTCTGTTGACAAATGAGCTGCTTTTGTGTAAAATAGTCACAGTAATACAGCTGTGCGGCATTGAATTTGTAACTAAAGAGCAAGAATACAGGAGAATGAAAATGATTTTTAAACCGGTGTTTTGTATCTGTGGCACATACGGCGTTGGAAAGTCCACTATTGCCGGCAATCTGATTTCACGAAAGAATAACCGGTACATCGTTCTGAATGGCGAAATCACAAATGTACCTTTCCTTCCCGGGAATGGCGGCAGGCTGCGTCAGTTGTGGAATGATCTGTGCTTTGATATTGTATCACAAACGGGACGTTCGGTTGTTTATTATCTCGATTCCTATTTGGATGTACACGAAAATATTACGGAAGAAAAGCTGGCGCAGATGCACTTTATTACACTCATCTGTGAGGAGCCGGTTCTCCGGAAAAGAGTATACGAAAAATGGGGCAGCTTTGCCGACAATGAAGTAACAGGCAGCGGAATGTCGTGGGTTGAAATGGCGGTGTTGAGAAATCGGTATTTCAAAACCTATCACGATGAGCATCCGTTCTGCAATATGACTCTTATTGACACAACAGGTATGACAGCCGGCGAGGCAGCAGATCAGGTGGAGTCATATATCACACAGCAGATTGATCTGTTCAGCCAGTAAATGAATAGGGATGTAAAATGAAACAAAACAACAGTTGACAGAATTAAAGGCAATCGCTGCAGCTGTCTAATAATTTAATTAGGTTGAAATTATGGTATATATGAACAAAAAAACATTTGAGTGGATACAAATCGATATCAACGAAAGGATGGAATAAAAACCATGTCAACAATTTTTTCCGGCATTTATCCGGCTCTGTTCAGCTTTTTCGGCTCAGGCGGCGGACTTAACGAGAGGGCGTTTTCGCAGGTTATGGAGATGGATATCTCACGCGGCGTGTCTGGCTTTTACGTCGGCGGAAGCACGGGAGAGGCGTTCCTTATGTCCGAGGAGGAGCGAATGGAGGAAATGCAGATCTGCTCCGATATCGCGGGAAAAAGGGTAAAGCTCATCGCGCAGATAGGCGATATTTCTGAGGACAAAGCGTGCAGGCTCGCGAAATTCGCTGCTCAATGCGGTTATGACGCGGTTTCGGCGGTCACTCCGTTCTATTACAAATTCAGCTTTGAGGGAATTCTGAATTATTACAGAAGCATCTCAGAGGCGTCGGGGCTTCCCGTGGTGATTTACTACATCCCCGCACTTTCCGGTGCCGATTTTTCAAACGAGCAGATTTTCCGCCTTATCGAGCTCGACGGAGTGTGCGGAATCAAGTTTTCACACAAGGATCTGTTCGTGCTTGAGAGACTCAAAAGCCGCTATCCCGACAAATCGCTCCTGTTCGGCGTTGACGAAATGCTGAGCGCGGGAATTATCGCGGGAGCTGACGGTGCAATCGGCTCGACATATAACTACATCCCCGAAAAAGCCGTCGCCATATACAACGCGGTCCGGCAGAGCAATGTACCCGAAGCGAGACGGATTCAGTCGGAGGCAAACGAGCTGATAGCCTCTCTTCTCGATATCGGAATTTACGAGGGCTCAAAGGAGCTGCTCACCCTCATGGGAGTAGATGCGGGAGTCTGCCGTCATCCGTTTGTTGAGCTGAGTGACGAAAAGCGCGAGAGGGTCAAGGGACTTCTTCCGCTTGTAAAACCGCTCTGAGGCGAAAAGCAGGGTAGAAAAATGGACTTCAGGCACGGAAAACAGGCGGAAAAGGTTCTCTCGCTCAGAAATCCCGACGGAATGTGGGGTAATTTTCACACGCTCAGCATACCGCAGAAGGGAAAAGGAGTGACCTCAGAGCAGGCTTTGCGGAGGCTGTGGATTTTAGGCTTCACTATGGAGGACGAGGTGATTCAGACTGCGGTCAGTCGGATGGAGCGAAGCCTGCGCGGTGAGGAAAAAATCGACTCCTACAGCGAAAAGTCCCATGACTGGGCTCTGTTTGAGTCGCTTATGCTGGCGTCGTGGGTGAAAATTTTCGACCCCTCAAACATTTACGCCGCCCGCGAGGCTGAAAAATGGGCATATATCGCCGAAAATGCCTTCAAATCGGGCGAATTCAGCAGGGATGACGAGGCAGCGGCGTTCTCAGACTGCTTCGGCAGAAAACCTAAAAGCGGATTTGAGGTGGATTTTGGTATGTTTTACCATGTGGTTCTGCTCAGAGGCGCGCTGGATGAGAAAACCGAGGGGCGTTTTGTCGACAGGCTTATCTCGCATAGCGGCGGAATATACTATGTGTACGAAAAGCCGCTGAGTCAGCCGCCCGAAGTCTTTGCCTCACGCGATTCTGTGAAATATCTGGCTGCGCTCTCACTTGTGGCGGAATACCCATGCGCCGGAGAAAAGCTGAAATTTGCCGCAGACTGGCTGATTGCAAACAGGGGAGAGGACGGCTTGTGGGATTTCGGAGCAAAGGCAAACGATGGTTTATACTTCCCGCTG
>JBJFHS010000165.1:0-3299 GCA_051893885.1 Eubacteriales bacterium | reverse complement strand
TGCTGGATAACCTTGCCCTGCTTTCCGATGACCTCGGAGATTTTGTCAACCGGAATGTTCATCGTGAGCATCTTGGGTGCGAATTCGGAAACCTCAGGTCTCGGTGCGGGAATTGCCTTGAGGATGACCTCGTCGATGATGTAGTCGCGTCCCTTGTGAGTTACGGCGAGAGCTTCCTTTATAATCTCGGGTGTAAGTCCGTCGATCTTCAAATCCATCTGAATGGAGGTGATTCCCTTGTGTGTTCCGGCAACCTTGAAGTCCATGTCGCCGTAGAAGTCCTCAAGACCCTGGATGTCAATCATCGTCATCCATCTGTCGCCCTCGGTGATAAGACCGCAGGAAATTCCGGCAACGGGAGCTTTGATCGGCACGCCGGCATCCATCAGTGCGAGAGTTGAACCGCAGACCGACGCCTGTGAAGTAGAGCCGTTTGAGGAAATGACCTCGGACACGCAGCGGATGGCGTAGGGGAACTCCTCAACCGACGGAAGAACGGGAACGAGTGAACGCTCAGCGAGTGCGCCGTGTCCGATTTCGCGTCTGCCGGGGCTTCTGACTGCCTTGGCCTCGCCTGTGGAATATCCGGGCATATTGTAGTGGTGCATATATCTCTTTGTCTCCTCCTCGGAGATACCGTCAAGCATCTGAACGTCGGAGATTGAGCCGAGTGTGGCAACGGTGAGCACCTGTGTCTGTCCGCGGGTGAACATACCGGAGCCGTGGTCGCGGTTAAAGAGGTGAACCTCAGCCGCAAGAGGACGGATCTGGTCCATTCTTCTGCCGTCGACGCGCTTCTGTTCATCGAGGAGCCAGCGGCGGACAATCTTTTTCTGTACCTTATATAATACTTCGTCGAGGACCTTGCGTCTTTCTTCGGTTCCCTCCTCGTCGAATTTAGCGTAAACCGCGTCGTAAATAGGAGCCATTCTCTCGTCGCGTACGTTCTTGTCGTCTGTGTCGAGCGCAACCTTTACATCCTCGGCGCAGAAATCGTAAACCGCGTCGAACAGCTCGTGCGGAATTTCAGCGGAGGGATACTCGAACTTGGGCTTTCCGACCTCGGCGACGATTGTGTCGATAAACGCGCAGACCTTCTTAATCTCCTCGTGAGCGAGCATGATAGCCTCAAACATTTTGTCGTCGGAAACCTCAGCCGCACCGGCTTCAATCATAACGACCTTCTGCTTTGTGCCGGCAACGGTGAGCTCGAGCGATGAGCGTTCTCTCTGCTCGGCATTGGGGTTGATGATGAGACCTTCCTCTTCGGTAAGTCCGACAAAAACGCCGCCGATAGGTCCGTTCCACGGGATATCGGAGATTGAAAGTGCGATGGATGCGCCGACCATAGCCGCAATTTCAGGGGAAGCGTCGTGGTCAACCGCCAGAACAAGGAGGGAGATGACGACGTCGTTGCGCAGATCCTTCGGGAAAAGCGGGCGGATGGGTCGGTCTATTACGCGTGAGGTGAGGATTGCTTTTTCGCTGGGTCTTCCCTCTCTCTTGAGATAAGAACCGGGGATGCGTCCGACGGCGTAGAGTCTCTCCTCAAAGTCTATAGAAAGCGGGAGGAAGTCGATGCCTTCGCGGGGTTTCTGTGAAGCGGTTGCGCAGCAAAGAACTGCGGTGTCGCCGTATCTGACGAGTACCGAGCCGTTAGCAAGACCAGCCATCTTTCCGGTCTCTACAACGAGAGGACGTCCGGCGAAGTCATAGGAAAAGGTTTTATACTTCTCAAACATTTTTGTGATGCCTTTCTGAAAAATTATTTTGTGCAAAGATATCTGTCTGAAGACATTTGTCCCGCTCTGGCTCAGCACTTACACAAACACCCGAAACTCAGACGCTTGTGTAACTGCTAATCCGGAGCGGAGGAACCTGGTAACATAAAACTGATTTGCCGAAAAACCGTAAATAAAACCGTACTGCGGCGTGTTTGATGAGGTTTAGCTCCCGCGCCGCAGTCAGTCTATTCACATTTTTTCCGTAATGCCGTGCGGTTCGGATTTTTTATCAAAACCGGCGGCGCTGCGGCTGATTCAATGAAGCAAGCAGAACTTATCTTCTCAGACCGAGCTTTTCAACGATTGCACGGTATCTTTCGATATCGTTTTCCTTGAGGTAGCCGAGGAGGTTGCGTCTGTGTCCGACCATCTTGTTAAGACCGCGGCGGCTGTGGTGGTCCTTCTTGTTTGTCTTGAGGTGTTCGGTGAGAGCTTCGATTCTCGCGGTGAGAATAGCGATCTGAACCTCGGGAGAACCTGTGTCGCCCTCGTGTACCTTGTATGTTTCGATAATTTCCTGCTTCTTTTCCTTTGTCATCATGTCGGTTGTTTTCCTTTCACCTTTGAATTTTTTTACAGATTCCCAAGCCTCAGTCTGCGGCGGGTGAAACAGTCGTGCGTATCCCTTTAAAATCCGGGATTCAACAACCTTTTATCCGAAAACCGTGACATGGGCAATCTAAATGTTATTATAACACATTATTTATCTTTTGTAAATAAACCTGCGAAAATTTTATGGCGGTTTTTTTGACGAATTTATCCATGCTTTTGCCCGCCTGTTTTGTAAAAAACATTATATTCGATTAAAATATCCCCCTTCTTCTCCGAAAAAACAGTGCCAAAGTGAAGAAATCGGGCAAAAAATGCGTTTTTTCTATTGACATCCGAGACAAGGCGTGATATAATTGATGTACCTCGCGCAGAGGGTCTTTTTTTAGTGCGCAGACGGTGGTCATGACGTCCGCACCGGCCCGCAGCAGAGGGAGGTACATTATCTGACCCGGAAGATTCCCGTTCGGTCAAAATTTTCAAGGAGGTGCCGATAGAATGAGAGTTAAAATCACTCTTGCCTGCAGCGAATGCAAACAGCGCAATTATGACACAAAGAAAAACAAGAAAAACGACCCCGACAGACTTGAGCTCAAAAAATATTGCCGTTTCTGCCGCAAGCATACCCTGCACAGAGAAACCAAATAACCATCTAAGGAGTATTTGATATGGCTGAAAACGAAAAGAAAACCGAGCTCGAGAAAACCGACGCCGCAAAGCCCGAGAAAGCCGCAAAAGCAAAATCGGATAAGCCGTCAAGATGGGCTCAGATCAAGGCTTGGTTCAAGTCATTAAAGTCCGAGTGCAAAAAGATAAACTGGGCTAACTGGAAAAACGTCCGCACAAACACAATCGTTGTTCTGGTCTGCGTCATTATCTTCTCCATAGCTCTCGGTATTCTCGATTACTGCTTCTCCGGCGCAATTGTCGGTCTCAGCCGCCTTATCTGATAAGCGTGGGACTGCC
>JBJFHS010000164.1:0-3306 GCA_051893885.1 Eubacteriales bacterium | reverse complement strand
AACTGACAATTTAGTTTTTCTTCAAAATGCACGTGAGTCAGTATTTTTATAAATTTAAGTTACGAAATCAAGGTGTTCCATACGGCTATCTCGAGCAGGGTCTCGGCGGTCCCTGCGAGCTCGCTCCACTACTTCTGAGGTCGAGGATGTCTATATCCACCCGCGAGGCAGGAGAACCCGTCCGAAGTGATACCGCCACCATACGCACTGAACAAGACATGAACCACCCCTTTTGAAGTTCTTGCCAAGCTTCTTACAAGAAGCGTCCCCCCGTTCCCCTCCCCGTCTCCACGCATCTCACGCACTGACAGAATCCGACGTGCCTTTGATTCGCATTATGCCGCAGGTTATGTCGTCCTTCGAGCCGCGCAGAGCAGCTTCGCTTACAATCGACATGGCAGCGAGCCTCTCGTCACCGTGCATTACAACCTCGTCGGAAGTCATCATGTCGAGAAGCCACGGAGCCTCATCGTACGACCTCGCCGCGCCGTCGGATACCATAACGACCGTGTCCCCCGCCTCCACGTCAAACTTTATCATTTCCGCGTCAAGCGCGCGTATTATCCCGATCGGGACGGTTTTTGACTGGAGCCGGAAGATCGAGCCGCCTCTGAGCACAAACGACGGAGCCGCACCGGACTTAATGAACCTCGCCTCTGAGGTGTACAGGTCGACCTCGCAGATGTCTATCGTAGCCGAGCACTCACGCCCAGCACTTCTGAGTATGCGGTTCAAAAGCTTCAGCGCACTCTCGAGATCCGCACCACCCTCAATGTATTTCCGCAGCAGATTCAGAGCCATTCCGGAGGCGACAGAGGCTTCCCTTCCGCTTCCCATTCCGTCGGAGAGAATCATGTACTGCCGCCCTCCCGCCTCGAAGGTGATTATCCCGTCTCCGGATACTCCATCCCCGCTTTGCTCGCTCACCGGAGGGTCGTCCGTTATCTCAATCCTGCGCTCTCCATCCCCCTCTTCCTCATCGCCGCCGCAGTCTGCACCGAGGTTTTCGTTAAGGTTGTCCTTACAGTACATCTGTACGCTCGATGCCGCGATCGAATATGTTCCCGAGGTAAGGGTGAGAAGCCGCTCGGATTCAAGACGCATGGACAGAACCGCCCCGTCGAGTGAAAATTCGGGTTGTGTGAATCTTCCTCCGATAATCTGCTCTATCAGCCGGCGTATATCGTCTCCCCCCATCCTTGTGGAGGACAGCTCGATATCCCCGACGTAAACCCGCTTTCTTCTGCCTCCGAGTACCTTTACACCAGAGGCGTGAAAATTATTGCATCCGAGAAGCCGCGTCAGCTTGGATGAGAGCTCCCTGTCCTCTCTGAACTCGTCGGCAAGAGACGCGTCCATCCGGCAGAGAAGCTCACCAACCGCAGCCATGTCCTCCGCGGCAACTCCGAGAAAATCCCCCTCTCTCATTCCCGAGACCTTCAGCGCAACCGATGCGTTGATCTCGTCGATTATTCTTCCGATATTGTAGCAGATTGTCGCGACGGAGGTAGGTATCTCCGCTGCCCCCACCTCACCGCATTCGGAAAGGGAGCGCGACATTGTTTTTTTGATCTCGTCGACCTTTGAAGCGCACCTGACACGGTTTTTGCAAAGTCCGCAGTATCGGTCAAACGCGCATGAAACTATCCCGTAAAGCTCGTCCGAACGCGGTTTTCGCAGCCTGTCCGCAATTCCGTGCATGACATACGAGGTGCTGATGAGCGACTCCGACAGCTCCGACAGGCGTTTTCTGTACTCCTTTTCCGACTCGCGGCTGCTTTCAAGCTCAACCGAGGTGCGCGCGGTCTTGATCTCGCTTCCGAACAGCTTTGAGGGGAGTATATTAATTCTTCCCTTTATAATAGGCAGAGCGACGGCACACGCCATGACCGCAGGCGGAAAAACCGAGACAAATCCCTCAAGTCCTCCGATAAAAATCCCGTAAGCCGAAGCGGATGCACACGCGGCACACATCGCAAGAGGGACGGAGAGCTTCTCAAACGCAACCTGAAACAGCACCGCCAGCGCAAATGTCGGGATGAACTCGGGCTCAATCGCCATACCGCAGGCGAGAGCGCACACAAGTCCGCGGTATACCCCGAACTTCGACGTGACAAGGATGCAGGACAGCATTGCAAAAGCCGAGCCGAAATCGAAGGAGAAAAGTCCTCCGCCGCCAATCCGATGCAGAGAGAGAGTCAGCACGGCGAGAGTGAAGTAGACTCCGATTTCCCGCACAACGGAAGCGCGCATATGCCTGTCAGAAGCCGCATAGAAAAGATATGTAACCACAGGGGTGATGAAAATTGAGAAAACAGCGCCGAACAAGTCGTAATATTCAAACCCGCCCAAAACCACCGACCATGCTCCGCAGAACAGCGCTGCCGCAGCCGAGAGCACCAGACGGACTCTGACGTTCTCGCTAAACAAATGCAGGGAGCCGATTTTATCGGACAAAATATCAAAGCGAAGCACGGTCCCGTCGTAATTGCTGCCTGATGCCGTACCGTTGTTTTTGACGCCGGCAGAAATCCCGTCAGAAGTCGGACTTCGGGACGAATATTCCCCCCTCGAATAGTCGATCAGATCCGCACCCTCGCGTTTTCTGTGCCTGAACCAGTCCGGCAGCTCGTCGTAGTTCAGGTACAGCGACAACAAAACCCGGACCGCAAGAGTCAGCGTGAGAAGTATCGCATAGGCCCCGCCGAGCCCCGGTATGAACGCCGAGCCGAGAATTGAGCCGAGGTAAGCCGATACAACATGGGGGAACGAGGAAAGGGACGAGACGAGAGCTATGCCGAATGGATAGACGCCGGGAAAAAGCGAGCATCCCGCAAGAGCTACGGCAATCAGGAACGCCGATATGCAGCCGATCAGTTTTTTTACAAAAGGCGTGATCCCCGCATTCCTTTTTTTCTTTCCGCTGACGATTAGAGTCTTTTTGATAGCCTTTTCTTCCTTCATAATTGAAACCTTTCCTTTCTTTTCGAGCCGAAGTCCGCCGTCAGATGTTATGTATGGAGTTTCGCGTGTAATCCGATGCACCGTAAAAGCTATAGCATATTTACCATGTGCCGAAATTATAACTCCCCGGCGGCGCAAACAAGGTCGCTGTGCGTCTGGATTATTATGCCGGGTAATGAACGGCAATATCGCGGCAATAACCAACAACTCGGAGCACAAAATTTCCCTGTCGTCTGAGCTCATCTACGGACGGAAAATAGATGCGGGAATAAAATTGGGGGAGACGAGACGCTTCTTGTAAGAAGCTTGGCAAGAACTTCAATCGGGGTGGTTCATGTCTTG
>JBJFHS010000163.1:0-13161 GCA_051893885.1 Eubacteriales bacterium | reverse complement strand
ATAAAGAACATTGACGTGGAGGTGCCGATCTGGGTGTGATAATCTTTCTGTGCTTCGTCAGCTTTGGGCATGGGAATGATGCCGAAGTCGTTTTCCATGTCCCGCAGATATTCTGTATCATACAGGAAATCCAGCATGAACAAAGCCCGATTGTTTTCAAATATCACCGACAGCTCTTTATGGTCGCCTACATCCACCGAATAGACAACGTCAGAGTTATTGAGCAGGATGAACAGCTTGTCATAAATTGCTATATCCCGTTCCGAAAGGGCATCAAGCATTGGATTTCCGCTGTCATCGAAATCTATGATTTTCATTTCTGTGGATGTCTGGAATGCTCTCTGAGGTACAAAGTGGGCGATATAACCAAACTGGTCTGCATCCTTGTTCATTGTGCCATCCCCATCCAGATCAATGGAAGCCGTTTCAGTCATACCGAACAGGGCATCGATAGTCCAGGTACCGTCTTTCACCTTTTCATAAGGATCATCCAGGTTATAAGCATTCAGCAGCCCTTTGTTGAAATAGATAACTGACAGATCCTTATACAGGGACAGAGATGCATCCCCGATAAAGCCGAACAGCTTGCCGCCGATCGCCAGGTTGTCCATCATGCCCTGTACCCACCATGGATTCGACAGGTCAATGTAGGGCAAATCCGCTACATTCAGGAAAACTCCTTCTGACGCAATAGGGGTCACACATACCGTAACACCATTTACCAGATCGTATGCGTTGTCGTTTGCCATGACACTGTTCTTGATGAGTGCGTTGAACATATCTTTGTTAGCCCAGTGACCGGGTTCTGAGATAAAGTTCAGATGAATGCCGAGCAGTTCTTCAACTTTCCGGTTGCGATTGAAAACCGCATCGTTTACCACTTCACCGGTCAGTTCCGACACCACATATTCATATTCGGCGTGTACTGTGGTAAGAATGTTGAAATCTTTTCCGCCATTATCCTCAGCATCGAATGCAAGGGTCAGTTCTGTCTCCTCAGGAGTCGGGGCGGTTTCAGTGTTTTCCGAATTTTCAGCATTTCCGCCGGATGTTTCTGTGGATACATTTCCTCCACAGGCGGTCATAGAGAGGAAAACCGTTATCAGGAGAGAACATAATAATTGCTTTTGTGTAGTAGTCATCGTGAAAACTCCTTTTGCAGATATTTTTGTGGAATCGATACGCTGATCAAAGAACAATACGGAAACGGTTGCCGCTTTGTTTTGTCAGGTGCAGTGGGAGTGTGGTCGTCCTGCCATCTGCGGTGATTTCGCAGGTATAGTCTCCATAGAAACCGCGCCATGCCGCCCATCCGCCGTCATCTGTACCTGTTTCGGCTTCGGTATGCCATGTTTCATGGAACAGCCTGTGAAGCATACGGAACGCAGGTTTTTGCGACAGGTCAAATCGGCAGAGACCACCGCGATAGAAGTTTTCGCCGGCATTCATGGCACCCTGTGGAGCAAAAGCCGCATAGCCGTCAACCAAATTCCAGTAAATTGCGGCATCCATAGCGGGATGGGAGAACCACACCTTCATCAGGTTTTCTAAAATGACAGACTGGATTTCTTCATCTTCCGCCGAATCGGAATAACAGGGAATGGTGATTTCGGTGATCTGCATTGGAATACCCAGCTTTGCATAGGTGTCCATGACCGTGTATAAGTGGGTGGGGTTGTACAGGGTTTTTGCGGCATTGATTTCATCTTCCGGCCTTACAAACAGATGGAACTGAAATCCCACGGCGTCAATCGGTGCACCCCTGTCAAGCGCTCTTTCAACCTGCTGATAGTATGCTCCTCTCTGGTAGCAGAACAGATGTGACCAGACTCCGTTAGCCTCGTTGATGATCAGCTTGTTGGTGGGCAGATATTTTCTGGCGGTGGTAAAGCTCCACTCAATAACATCTCTGTCACAGAAAAGCTGGGTACTCTTTCTGCCCTGGCTGAAGGTGTCATACTTGCCGCAGTAAAATTCGTTTGTCACTTCCCATGATGGAATCACGTCTCTGTACCGTTCACCGCATTCACGCATACGCTTGTCGAGTGCCTTTTTCACGGCAGGAATTTCATCCGGCACCCACAGAGGCGTCCATTGATCGTAGTTGAGACAGTGACACTTGGGTTCGATGCCCACTTCCTGACAATATTCCACACACAAATCAGGTGCAGGACGCCGATATACTTTGGGAGAATCCTTGGCAAAACGCGGCTTTCCTTCCTCCGGTTCTAGGTCTGACCAATAGAAGGGAACGGTAGCCAGATTGTATACCTTGGGAAAGAGTTCACGATACGCGGCATTTTTTTCGGCCGTCTCCATCTCGTCCAACATGAAGATATTGCCGCCATGACGGAAATCGTGATCTTTTTGCACCACTTTGATTTTTGCCCCGGGAATACCTTTGCCATCTTTGTCCACCACCTGAATTACACCCTTGCCGGTTCTGTGGTGGCGGATGGTGTCGTCAAGTCTGTCTGCGATCATCGCCTCATCGCGTCGGAAATACTGTAATACGTTCTCTCTGCTCATAGTTGATTCCTCCAATTTTTTATTTTATATTTTCTATCGAGTAAACCTTGTCAAACTCCAGAATGCATCCGCCTGCAATATTGTCGGCAAATTTATGGGGGTCCTCTGTATTTGAAGCGAACATACCGTAATGGTTTGGAATGTTCACCTTTGCACCGATTTTTTCGGCGGTCAACAGTGCTTCATTTACATTCATGTTTCCCAGTCTGCCGTTGATGCAGATAAAGGTATAATCCGGTCTGTAATCCGCGATACCGAACAGCTTCTCGTCAAACAGGGTATCTCCGGAAAAATAGAGAGTCTTGTGTTCCGCTTCCACAATCAAACCAAAGGCTTCCACAGTATGATGTGAGTAAACTGCCGTCAGCTTCATATCTCCTACGTTGATGCTGTTTCCTTCGGCAAGTGCGACGGCATTGTTTTTTCCCATTCCGTTGAGTACCGTTACACCCTCTGCCGTGGTGATAAAGTATTGTGAATCCCTCATGGCAGAAATGGCATCTACATCCAAGTGATCGAGATGGTTGTGGGTACACACCACCGCATCTGCCCGAATGTCTGCCGGTTCTATGGGTGTCGGAACCATTCTGGGTCGTTTTGCTATCCGATTTACCGCATCGGAAAGGTAGGGGTCGATGATGATTTCCGTATTGGCAGTTTTCAGCACATAACCACTCTGCCCGATCCAACGAATAGTCATTGTACGCTTTTCCCTCCGTCAATATAAATGCTCTGGCCTGTTATGTAACGCCCTTCCTCGGAGCACAACAGCCGCACCACGCCCGCACAGTCCTCCGGCATACCATAAAATCCCACAGGAATGGTGGACATAACTTTTCCGGCGTATTCCGCATCCGACAGTGCCGCAGTGTTTCTGTCCGTATAAATGACACCGGGTGCAATATTGTTGACTGTAATACCGTCCCGGGCTAATTGCAGTGACAGAGATTTTGCCATATTGGTCTGTGCCGCCTTGGATGCCGAATACACCAGCATATCCGGATGGGGCTTTGCTTCCTGTACACTGCCCACGGTGATGATTCGTCCCCAGCCGGCTTTCTTCATGTGCGGTACAGCGGCCTGTATCAGCAAAAGGGAAGACACAAAATTGCAGTTCAGCTGGTCATACGCCTCATCCAGAGAAATCTCAGCCCACGGAGTCCGATACTGAATTGACGCATTGAGTACCAGTATATCGATCTCTCCCATTTCCTTCGCCAGCTTTGCCGTCTCCTCAGTCTTCGATAAATCTGCCGTCAGAATGGAGGCACAACCGCCGTTTTCCGCAATAAGAGCTCGGGTTTCCTCTGCTTTTGCCATATTTCCGGCACAGTGAATTATCACCTCATACCCATCTTCTGCCAGAGTGAGAGCAATCGCCCGACCGATGCCGCGTGAAGAACCTGTCACAAGAGCGCGTTTTACTTTTGTCATAATTTCACCTCATCATAATGCCGTCTGTGTGTCGTTCGGATCCCCGTTTCTGGCAAGGTCGTATTCTTTTGACCAATCCAGATCACGGTATTCTTCGCCGCGTGGGTCTGTGCGTATCCACTCCAGAAGCATATCGAGCATTTCTTCCGTCCATGTATTTTTGTCGATCTGTGCTGTCGTGAACTTGTTCTGAGTAATCATTTCAAAGCCGAAGTCGTCCTTCACATGGGTCTTTGCTGCACCCTCGACTACATCGGCTACCAGATGGGACGGAATAAACAGCACCCCTCCACCGGCGCCGAACACTACATCACCGGGCAGGCATACGGCACCTCCGAAATTGGTTACAGAATTGAAACCGGTCATAACAAATTCGCGCAGAGGTGTGGGGTCAATTCCGCGATAGTAAACCTGGATATCCGGAACCTTTTTCATTTGTTCTACATCGCGAATGCCGCCCCAGATGACAGCTCCGCCCGTTCTGGTTCTGGTTTTGATGGCTGTGGTCAGGTTTCCGCCGATGAAAGTACCCTTGTATATCTTGTCATACATATCGCACACAACTACATCACGTTCTACAAGGGAATCAATCACCCACTGGTTGTAATTGCCTTTCCGACCTTCCTCAGCACCTTTTGCAAACATCAATTCATGCAGATCAGGTCGGGTAGGGCAGAAGCTGCAGGTCACAGCCCGTCCGACAAGTTTTCTGCCGTCGTCGTGCAGCGTCTGCATGGGTGAAACACCGCCGCCGACAAACTGATTTTCATAACCCAGCACGTAAATGGGTTTCCAGACTTCCTCCAGTGTCATGCCATACAGTGCATCGAGGTGCCTGTCCGCAACCTTGGGTCTGCCATCCGGAAATCGCTCTCCTTTCCATAATGGTGTCAGAGCGATGATTTCTTCTCTGTCATTGAAATGCATGATATTCACTCCATTCTTCTGTATGCTTCCGACTATCCGATCAGTCGTATTGTTTTTGTTTCTTCGCCTTGTGCCAGATGGACTGCTTCCGTCTGTGTTCCAACTGTCACATCATAGCTCCCATAAAAACCACGGAAATGAATCGTTCCATCTGCATCCGTAGTTAAGGTCACATTCGTACGCCAATCTTTGTTGATTAACTTATCAATGGCGTGATATGCTTCCTTTTCGCACCAGTTTCCGTCAATCAGTCCGGTAGATGGCAGGTTTTCACCTATGGCTTTCCGCTTGACCGCAGCAACACCGTCGTCCGGCAAATTCCACCAGAATATTCCGTTGACCGCCTTGTGGGAGAAGCAGATACGATAGAGCATCTGTGCCGCTTCTGCCTGGAATCCTTCGTCCCTGACACCACCGAATACCGACGGCACACTGACTTCCGACAATACCAGAGGTTTTCCGAAATCAGCATAGGTGTCAAAAATCTCGTACAGTCTTGCACCATCGTAAATATTCCGGAATGCCGGGTCGTTGCCGGTGTGACATTGAAGACCGATGTAGTCAATGGTTACCCCACGTGAAAGCAAATCCTTGATATTTAAATAATATCCCGTGTACCGGCCATGAAATTCCGAGAACGATGCCCCAACCGCTTCGTTCAGTATCAGTTTGTTTTCGGGAAAATACTTTCTTGCCAGCTCAAAAACGGTTTTGACATAATCGTCCGGCGGTACAATATGCTTCCAACCATCGGCAGGATGCTCTTTATGAACATTCCACACCCGTGCCGGCTCATTTACGCAGTCAAACACAGACACATCCTTTCCAAAGCGTTCTGCGATTTCCGAAAAACGTTTTTCCAACAACGGAAACAGGCTTTCCCAATCCTCAGGCAGCCATTCGGCAATAAACTCATGCCAGAACAATGGATGTCCCTTCAGTCGTTTTCCGTTTTCCTTCCCCCAGTTGACCACGCTTTGTGCCGGCGGACGGCGGTATACATCGTTCGGGGTATTCACATCGTACCGCAAATATCCCTGCTCGGGTTCTGTTCCTTCCCAATAGAAGGGCACGACTGCCGTATTGAATAGCTTTTTCCAGGCCTCCTCATACCGCTTGTTTTCAGCCGGTGTTTCATACTGGTTGTACATGAAGAAATTACAGCCAAAATCGAAATCGTGGACTTTATGTACCGCCTGAACAGGCTGACCGGCGATTGGTTTTCCGGCAGGGTCGGTTACTGTTATGGAAAAATACCCTTTGCGGTTCTGCTCAATTTCCCGCTCTGCCCGTTCTTCATAGTAAGGGAGCCCATCCATCATGTACTTTTTTATAATCAAATCTGCCATATAATAGTCACTCCTTCTGCGGAAAATGTTCGGAAATTGTCATGACACGGTCTCCTTTTTCAGCTCCAGATACGGTCATTGGAAAACTCCTCGTTCCATTCATCCGTCGGCTCAAAATACCCGGGGATGTTCGGGTTGATGTGTTCTTTCAGTACTTCTTCATTCAGATCGTCAAAACCGAGTCCGGGCTTTTCCGGCACTTCCATAAATCCGTCTCTGATTAGCGGCTTCGGAAGCCCTGTTACCATATCCTGCCACCACGGTACATCGACAGAGTGGTATTCCATGGCCAGACAGTTGTGCATGGCGGCGGCAGCGTGGAGTGAGGCCATACATCCGATCGGACTTTCTGCCATGTGAACAGCTACGGCTACACCATGCTCGTCTGCCAGATCGGCAATTTTTTTCAGTTCCAGCGCTCCTCCGCAGGTGAGAATATCCGGGTGAATCACTGATACCGCGTTTGCTTCAATGAGCTTTTTAAAACCCTCTTTCAGATAGATATCTTCGCCGGTGCATACGGGAATTGCAGTGCTGTTTTTCAGCCGTACATACTGGTCGGTGTACATCCACGGCACCATATCCTCAATCCACGCCAGGTTGTACGGTTCCATCCGGCGTGCAAAACGAATACAGTCTTCTACACACACATGACCAAAGTGGTCCACTGCCAACGGTATTTCATATCCGATAACTTCTCTGACTTCACGGACATAATTCTCCAGAAAATCAAGTCCCTTTTCAGTCAGGTGAATGCCGGTAAAGGGATGTGCGGTTGTGATGAAGTCATAGGTTTTCCGGTACTTCACCATATCCGCTGTTACGCTTCCACCCTGGACGTTCAGAATATGGGGAGCGTATGTTTTCATATCGTCAATCAGGCCCAGCGGTGCATTGATTGTTCCGGGTTCATCCAGAAGCAGACCTATGCCCAAATCCATTTTCAAAAAGGTAAATCCCATGTCCATCCGTTTTTTCAGCGCCAGACCCATATCATGTCCCGTGTGTCTTCCGGCCACATCTGTATCGCAGTAAATCCGCACCTTATCCCGAAATTTTCCGCCCAGAAGCTGATACAGAGGAACACCGTATGCTTTGCCGGTCAGATCCCACAGAGCCACTTCAATTCCGGAGACGCCGCCGCCCTGTCTGGAATGACCGCCAAACTGCTTGAGTTTTCTGAACAGCCTGTCCACATTACAGGGGTTTTCCCCTAAAATCCGGCTTTTGAGCATCAGGGCATAGGTCTTGCTGGAGGCATCTCTCACCTCCCCGTATCCGCAGATGCCCTGGTTGGTGTAAATTTTGAGAATTGTGCATCTTTTCGGAGCACCGTCGATATCCACCACACGCAAATCGGTTATACGCAAATCGGTGGGCTTGGAATTTGTTTGAAACATAAGATTGCCTCCTGTGCAAACAGTATAATATTGCTTGCTTTCCATTGACATTTCCGTGTAAAAATTATATAATTGATTATACCAGAAACATACCTTCAAGTCATCAACTATATTACGGTATTTGCAAACTATATTACGATTTCATAAAAAAAGGAGTCCCTATGCTAAACGAAATCGGCACGGTGACAGCTTCCGACGGCAGTGTACTTCTGCATATGTGGCAGGTGTATGTCCCCTCGGGTGAGAGAGCGCTGAGGAAACACAGTCATCTCTGCATTGAAATTACAATAGTCAACAGCGGCGGCGGAGTCTATACCGTAGGTGATAAGCTGTACCCCATGGAACCTGGGGATGTGTTCATATTCGGAAGTAACGAACAACACTGTATCACAAACGTCAATTCTGTCCCCGCTGATTCCAATGCACAATCAGGGCAGTTCGGGCTTTCCATCACCAATCTTCATTTTGAACCGCGTTATCTCTGGGGCAATGCGGCAGACAGTCTCAGCGAAGAAAACAGCAATATCAGTTTTGCACGAACGGACGGTTCCGAAAATCGGATTTCCGCAGATCGTGCCGCACCGTTGGCAGCTCTGTTTATGGAAATCGAAAAAGAATTGTCTGCACAGGAGGCGGAGTATTGCCTGTCTGTCAAATCCTTGTTGAACCTGCTGCTCATCAGATTGATTCGGGAGTATGGATACACAGGGAAGGATGCCTTTCTGCACCGTCAGAAACTCCATTCACTGCGGCGTGTGATCACATACATCGACCTGAACCCTGCCGCACCCATGACACTGAAATCCCTCTCAGCTATGGCAGGAATGAGTCCGAACTATTTTTCCGCACTGTTTCATAAAATCAGCGGCATCACCCTGTGGGAATATATCAGTGCCCGCCGGATTGACAAAGCACTTCGGTTGCTGAGCGAGGAATCTCCGAAAAATCTCATTGATATTGCAGAACTTTGCGGCTACAACAACACTGCCAATTTCAATAAAGCCTTCAAAAAACTCACAGGTATGACGCCGCGTGAATACCGCAGTCTGGAGAAAACTGGAGACAGTGAGGTTATTTCGTAGGTGATTGAAAAGAGCTTTGATATGTTTTGTTAATATTAATGATTTCGGGTTATTAAACGATGAGCATAGCAGCACATTTACAGATATGTTTCGGAATATCACATAATAAAAAATTCACGCCGTATGGATGAAAAATTATCTGTACGGCGTGTTTATGATATATAAGGACATATGCACGGAAACTAAAGCTTTCAGCATATTTCTGAATTATGTTGTAGTGTTCATAATGTATTCATGAAGATGTTGTATAATAAAAAATATCTTTATGTGAGGTGATAATACTTGCCTAAAAAGAAAATTATTGATGGAATTATTTTTTTCCCTCTTAAAAAACACGATGAAGCGATTTGTGTTAAATGCGAAAGATATATTAATAGTGAAAAAACAGCATATGCGACAAGTACCATAAATCCAACAAAACTATTGTGTGTAGATTGCATGAATCACATGGCTGCTCAAAATCTACAAGTTAAAGAAAAAAATGCAGTTGAATACCCAAAAGATCGTGAATTATATATTGGTACGACACATAAATGTTCTAACTGCGTATTTGAAAAACAATTTTTCTTTTTTTGTAAGGATGGAAAGTCAAAAAAAATTGTTGTGAAAAAGTGTCTTGTGTGTGATAATTATTTTCTAGACTTCAAGAATTATGAACATAATTTGTTCTATTTAGATGAGTATTTATTGTTCCGTTCTTCTACTGGCAAAGAAATGATAAAATTTGAACAGTCCGAAAATTATTTGCCATCACGGAAAACAGAACAAGAACAAATAGACATCCCTGATACTGTTCGGTGGGCGGCTACTCATCCATACCAAGGTGGAGGGTGTTCTGGTAAGTAAAATTCACTAAAAAGCATCTATCGCAGGGTAGGTGCTTTTCTCATATTGAAAATTTCAAAAAAAAACAGTCAAACGTAACCGTCAAACCAATCACCCCCAAAAAGCCACCGATGACGGTACAGTCTATCCTGCCCACAGCGGGACCATGTCATCAGCATAGTGTTGATAATAATCGGATCCTATATGATATGTACCCAGTTTTGCTTTACTTTGAACCGTTATTTTTTTTTATCATGATATACACAGACACGTCTGACATAAACAGGCGCGGAGGAATTATCTCAGCGGTTTTACATTGACACCGCTGCGGATCAGCTGTTTTCTGAATTCGCTGAGCTGTTCTTTTTCCGGAATATATTTCGCATCCGCACCGGAATTCAACCCAAGCTGAATATATTTTGAATCTCCGTAAGGGTGATACGGAAGAAGCTCAGCTGCAATACAGCCGGCAGCATGGTAAACGTCGGCAATACCGCACAGGTTGTCTTCATCCATATTCACTCCGTTTATCATTATGCAGCGTAAAATGATGGATGCCCCGAGTTTTACGGCTGCTATCAGATTTTCATGGGATGTTTTAATCGAAACACCTGTGTTTTTTTTATGCCGGATGTCGTTTCCGTCTTTGAAATCCCACAGGAATATATCCGTAAGGGGGACAAGAGAGGGAATGATTTCACCGTTGAAATACCCCGATGTCTCTACGGCAGTGGAAATTCCTTCAGCTTTTGCCGCACGGAGAAGAGACAGTGCATTTTCACAATTTGTCAGCGGTTCGCCGCCGGAAAGGGTGAGACCGCCGGTTTTTTCGTGATCGGGGGAATCATAAAAGGCCTTATCCCGTCTGACAATGCGAATGATTTCGTCCGTGCTCATTTCGCAGGCAGTGGGGGTCAGAGCTCCGGCAGGGCATACATCCGTGCATTTCAGACACCTGATGCACTTTTCACGATTGAGAATGTGGTTTCCTTCCTCATCCCGTTCATGGGCATCCCCCGGACATACCCTGACACAGGCGCCGCATCCGATACAGGCTTCCGAAATGAACAGTACATCGCGATGGAAGAGCTGCGCCTCCGGATTGTGACACCATTTGCAGGAAAGCGGGCAGCCGGACAGAAAGACGACAGTGCGAACTCCCGGGCCGTCGTGAGTGGAGAATCGCTGAATTTTTGTAACAAGCATAGAAAACCCGCCTCAGATTGTTCTCTCAGAGCGTTCGATAATCATTTTCTGCCATTCGTTGTTCAGAGTAATGAACCGTGCGTTCCAGCCGGATACACGGACGGAGAGGGATTTGTATTTTTCGGGGTGGAGCTGTGCATCACGCAGTGTGGCAGTGTCAACTGAGTCGATCTGCATGAAGAAACCGCCAAGACGGACAAATCCGCGCATAAGAGCCATAAGAGCCGTTACGCCGTCCTCACCGCTGACAGCTGAGGGATGGATCCTGACGTCAAGCGCACAGCCGCTGACCTGTTTCCGAAGATCGGGACGGCAGAATGAACGTATTTCCGCCGTTGCTCCTTCCACATCCGTACCAGGCGTAGGAGAGGTGTTTCCGGCGAGGATATCACCCTTTTTGAAGCCGGATGGAATTGCAGTGCGGTATGATGCCCATTCAATCTGCCGGCCGAAGGTGCTGATTCCGGCGGGATAGCGTATTGGAGAATCCACGTCGGCTGCCTTCACTATATCGGCATAGTCATCCAACAGGCTTGCCATAATGGTGTCAACTTCCTCATTGTCATTGCCGTAATAGACATAGTGATTTCTCGCATACTGACGAAGCTCCTCCGCGCCGTCCCAGTTGTTTTCGAGAATGTTGAGAAGCTCCTGAAGCGTGACCTTCTTTTCTTCAAATACCAGCTTTTTTATTGCATACAGGCTGTTTGCGGTATCGGGTGCCCCGCCGATATGGGGAGAAACTACGGTGTAAACAGGGCCGCCCTCGCTGTAGGAACAGCCTTTTTCCGCACATCCCTCTGTGAACAGGGATACAACGGAGCAGGGACCGGCGTTGTTCCATACCCATTTTCCGTTTTCATCCCGGTGCATACGGCTGTTGTTGACGCTGTTGATGAATCCGAGTACATAATTGTTGATGTTTTTCATCAGTTCTTTGTACAGTTCATCGTATGTGTTGTAATCCCGATGTTCTCCGCCAAGACCAAGGGTGTTGTTCATCAGCAGATGGAGAGAATCGAAGTCACTGTAGATAAAGTTGGTTTTGCCGGGAACCTGAATCTCCCAACAGCCGTCGTTGGCAAAGCTGCGTGCTTCCTCAAGGGAATATCCGTACTTTACCATACTTTCAATAATCAGAGATTCATTGTATACGGCTACGATTCCGCCACCCAGACGAATGACCTCAGCGGTACGGCGGAGCAGCTTCTCCGGTGAATTTTCGGAGAGACGTACAGTGGTCGGGTAGTCGCCGATGGCAAGCTCTTCGATTACATCGAGAACCAGATAGGTCACTTCGTTGGTGATTTCTTCGCCGTCGCTGCCTATACCGCCTATGACAAGGTTCTGGTAATGCTGCGCGTCGCCCGACCCGGATTGTTCTTCCGCACGGATCCACTCACAGCCTTTAATGAAGAAGTGCGCCATGTATTCTCTTGCTTCGTCAAGTGTGATAGCCCCTGAAGCCAGATCCTTTTCAAGAAAACCGCCTAAAATCTCATCGATACGTCCGATACCGGGCCAGTTTCCGCAGAGACGGGTGAACGCAAAACAGAACCACAGGCTTTGGATTGCTTCTTTGTAGTTTGTGGGCGGCAGGAAAGGAACATTTTTCAGGTTGTTGTAAATTTCGTCGGAAACACCCTTTACCGCGTCCAGATAACGCCTGTGCCAGACACGAAATGCGTTCACGGAGTTTTTCATGCTCAGCTCAAAGCGTCTTTGTCTTTCGGTAAGTGTGTTATCCTTGAGTTTTTCATCAATTTCCGCTTCCATGGCGTTGATACCGATTTTTACGGCGCGCGCAAAACCGAGCGTTACATGGCTCACACTGCCAAAGACAATTTTTCCGTCTTTTGCTGCGGGAATGACATGATTGATAGCGCTGCCCAGTGTAGCGGAGCCCACCAGTTTTTCGCCGGGGATGATGCGTACCGGTGCTTTTTCTGCAATTTCATTGATAATGGCATCGTGCCTGTCAAACTCGCTCATCTGATTCCATTCATCAGCGGGTATAAAATCCATTGAAACATTGGGATGGGTCAATGCTTCGGATCCCCAGCGGCCGCTCAGTGCTTCAAATGCCAATGCCCGTGTTTCTTCCGAAAGGCGGACAGGTCGGGTATCCTTTTCAGATGCGGTATATAATTTCATTTGTTATACTCCTTTCGCAGTAATATTTTGGGAAAATTGATCGGGGGAGACAGCGGGAACAGGTACGCCGGTCTTTTTGATACGCTCAATCCGGCTTCGCTGGCTCTATATCAGTACCCCGTTGCAATGGTCAACTTCGTGCTGAATAATCTGTGCCGTCCATTCCTCAAAACTCTTGATGCGGGTTTGCATCTCCAGATTTTGATACTGCACCTTGATGGTCTTATACCTCCTGCATTTACGTGGATCACCGAG
>JBJFHS010000162.1:0-13171 GCA_051893885.1 Eubacteriales bacterium | reverse complement strand
TATTACGGAATCTGCAGCGATCTGAAAGCAATCGTAAAAATGGCGCACGACGCGGGAATGTACTGTCGTGCGGATGAGGCGCGCGGCACACACTTCTATTTCGGCGAAAATATGCCTGTCTCTGCAATGGCGGCAGGTGCGGATATGGCGGCGGTATCCATGCACAAAAGCGGCGGAAGTCTGACACAGTCGAGTCTTCTTCTGATCGGCCCAAACATGAACAAAGGCCATGTCCGGCAGATCATCAACCTTACACAGACTACATCGGGCAGCTATCTTCTCATGTCGAGCCTTGACATCAGCCGTCGCAACCTCGCACTTCGCGGCAAAGAGGTGTTCGGAAAGGTCGTCAGAATGGCGGAATATGCCAGAGAGGAGATAAACGCCATCGGTGGTTATTACGCCTTCGGAGATGAGCTGATAAACGGAAATTCCATTTTCAATTTCGACCTCACAAAGCTCAGCGTGCATACCCGTGCTATCGGACTTGCGGGAATTGAGGTGTACGATATTTTACGTGACGAATACGATATTCAGATTGAATTCGGGGACATCGGAAACATTCTCGCCTATCTCTCTATCGGTGACCGCCCACAGGAGCTTGAACGACTTGTCAGCGCGCTTGCCGAGATAAGACGCAGGTATCAGCGTGATTCAAGCGGACTTCTCGGCCATGAATATATTGATCCCGATGTGGTCAGCAGTCCGCAGGAGGCGTTCTATGCGAAGAAATGCAGTATTCCGCTGCGTGAGAGCGTGGGACGGGTGTGCAGTGAATTTGTGATGTGCTATCCGCCGGGTATTCCGATACTGGCACCGGGTGAGCGCATTACTTCGGAGATCCTCGATTACATTGAATATGCAAAAGCAAAGGGCTGTTCGATGACAGGACCGGAGGACCCCGATATTCTTCATCTCAATGTTTTAGCGTAAGGAGGGTTTTGCTTTGGAATTGTGGTTCAGTGAATTTCATGCGCCGGACGTCAAGCACAGCATTCGGGTAAACAAACATCTTTATTCCGAAAACAGCGAATATCAGAAAATTGATATATTCGACACCCCCGAATTCGGCCGCGTACTCTCTCTTGACGGAAACGTGATGCTGACCGAGCGCGATGAATTTATCTACGACGAAATGATAACCCACGTTCCCATGTCGGTTCACCCGAATATCAGGGATATATTGGTGATCGGCGCGGGAGACGGCGGAGTTGTAAAAGAGCTGACAAGATATGACTGCGTGGAGAGGATCGATCTTGTGGAAATGGATCCGCAGGTAATCGAAGCCTGCCGCACATATCTCCCCGAAAATGCCTGCCGTCTGGACGATGACCGCGTGCATATTTATTTTGACAACGCACTTCGCTTTATCCGGCGCTGCACGGACGAATACGATTTGATAATTGTGGATTCAAATGACCCCTTTGGCCCATCGGAGGGATACTTCACCCGCGAATTTTACGGAATCTGCTATAACGCTCTGCACGAGGACGGAATTATGGTCAACCAGCAGGGAAGTCCGTTTTACAAGCACGATGCCGAAGCGATGCAGAGAAGCCACAAGCGTATCGTCAACACCTTTCCCATCAGCAGAGTGTATCAGGCGCATATCCCCACCTATGCCGCAGGATACTGGCTGTTCGGCTTTGCGAGCAAAAAATACCACCCCATCGACGATTTTCACGAGGAAAAGTGGGCGGCGCTGCATCTGGACACGAAATATTACACCACAAAGCTGCATATAGGCGCGTTTTATCTGCCCGCATATCTCGAAAAGATGCTCATGGAGGTTGAGTGATGGAGCGAAATATCGAAACCTTTATTTCCTGCGATGCCGATTATGAAAAATCACGGATCGTACTGTTCGGCGCGCCGTTTGACTCCACGACGAGCTTTCGTCCGGGTGCGAGATTCGGTTCGTCCTATATCAGGCATGAGAGCTTCGGGATTGAAACCTACAGCCTGTATCAGGACAAGGATCTCGTCGACTGCTCTGTTTTTGACAGCGGGGACTTGGAGCTTTGCTTCGGTTCGGCAGAGTCGGCACTCACGGACATTGAAAAACGCGCGGACGAGATACTGGATGACGGGAAGCTGCCGGTTCTTATAGGCGGTGAACATCTGGTGACTTTGGGCGCTGTCCGTGCGGCTCTCAGGCGTTATCCCACTCTGCACATCATTCATTTTGATGCTCACGCCGACCTGAGAGACGATTATCTCGGAGCAAGGCTGAGTCACGCCTGTGTGATACGGAGATGCCACGATTTGCTCGGTGACGGACGGATACATCAGTTTTGTATCCGCAGCGGAGACAGAAGCGAGTTTGTTTTTGCAAGGGAACACACGGATATGCACCCGTTTGACTTTGACGGTCTTGCCGGACTTGTGAAAGAACTGCAATATTCAAACGCGCCCGTGTATTTTACCATTGATCTTGACTGCCTTGACCCGTCGGTATTCCCCGGAACAGGGACACCTGAGGCAGGAGGCGTGACGTTTACTGAGCTTCTTCACGCGATTCTTGAGGTGAGCAAAACAAATGTTGTGGCAGCGGACATAAATGAGCTTGCCCCGATGCTTGACCACAGCGGTGTTTCCACAGCGACAGCCTGCAAAGTCCTTCGCGAGCTGATATTGGCTCTTTATAAATAAAAGAAATGTAAAGGAGATATAAAAATGAGTAGAGTTTTGGTAATCGGATGCGGCGGTGTCGCAAGTGTGGCCATCAGAAAGTGCTGTCAGGTGAGCGAGGTGTTCACGGAACTTTGCATTGCGAGCAGAACCAAATCGAAGTGCGATAAGCTCGCCAAGGCACTTGAAGGCAAAACCTCCACAAAGATAACCACGGCACAGGTTGACGCGGACAATGTCCGGCAGGTGATCGACTTAATCAACTCCTACAAGCCCGACCTTGTGATGAATATCGCGCTGCCGTATCAGGACCTGACGATTATGGACGCCTGCCTCGCCTGCGGTGTCAACTATATGGATACCGCAAACTACGAGCCGGAGAACACCGATGATCCCGAATGGCGCAGGATTTACGAAAAGCGCTGTAAGGAAGAAGGTTTTTCCGCGTACTTCGATTACAGCTGGCAGTGGGCATACCGTGAGAGGTTTGAAAAGGCCGGACTTACCGCGCTTCTCGGCTGTGGATTCGACCCCGGCGTCACTCAGGCATACTGTGCCTATGCGAAAAAGCATGAATTTGACACCATCGACACCATCGACATCCTCGACTGCAACGGCGGTGATCACGGCTATCCCTTTGCCACAAACTTCAATCCCGAGGTCAATCTGCGTGAGGTTTCGGCTCCCGGCAGCTATTGGGAGAACGGTCACTGGGTGGAGATTCCCGCGATGAGCATAAAGCGCGAATACAACTTTGACTGCGTCGGTCAGAAGGATATGTATCTGCTTCATCACGAGGAGATAGAGTCACTGGCGCTCAACATCCCCGAGGTAAAGAGAATCCGTTTCTTCATGACCTTCGGCCAGAGCTACCTAACCCATATGAAGTGCCTTGAAAATGTGGGTATGCTCTCCACCACGCCGGTTGTCTATGAGGGAGTGGAGATCGTGCCGATAAAATTCCTCAAGGCGCTTCTTCCCGACCCCGCAAGCCTTGGCCCGCGCACACACGGCAAGACCAATATCGGCTGCATCTTTACGGGCAAGAAGGACGGCATGGACAAGACATATTACATCTACAATGTCTGCGACCATCAGGAATGCTACCGCGAGGTTGAAAGTCAGGCAATCAGCTATACCACAGGTGTTCCGGCGATGTGCGGCGCGCTGATGCTTCTGACCGGCAAGTGGAACAGGGCGGGTGTTTATACGGTGGAGGAATTCGATCCCGATCCGTTCCTCGACGCCCTTGACAGATACGGCCTGCCCCGCAGCGAAAATCACAATCCTGTTTTGGTTGACTGATGGAATACAAAACAGACAACCGACCTGCATTCGCGGGACTTTGCGGCAAAACACCGGACGAGCTTTTTTGCAGTCTGCCGACGCCATGCTATATCATTGACGAAGAACAGCTGCATAAAAACGGCAGAATTCTTTCATCCGTTATAAAAAACACGGGCTGCAAAATTCTGCTTGCCCAAAAAGCCTTCTCAAATTACGATTTTTACCCGCTGCTTTCGCAATATCTGTCGGGAACAGAGGCAAGCGGGCTTTATGAAGCGAGGCTCGGTGCGGAGGAAATGCCCGGCGGAGAGGTTCATGTTTTCTGTGCGGCGTACCGTGACGATGAATTTGACGAGCTGCTCGGATATGCGGACCACATAGTTTTCAACTCTCTGAATCAGCTGAAAAAGTTCGGGGCAAAAGCAAAACGGCATGGAAAGAGCTTGGGCCTTCGCATCAATCCCGAGTGCTCCACGCAGGAAGGACACGAAATATACGACCCATGCGCGCCCGGCAGCCGTCTCGGTGTAACGAGGTCGATATGGGATACGGAAATGACGGAGGAGCTTCTCTCTATGCTCGACGGGTTGCATTTCCACACGCTTTGTGAGCAGGACTCCGATGCGCTTGAAGCAACCCTCTGTGCTGTCGAAGAAAGGTTCGGAGATGTTCTGCCCCGAATGAAATGGCTCAACATGGGCGGCGGCCATCACATCACACGTGAGGATTACGATGTCGCCCGACTTGAAAAAATCATCCGATATGCGAAGAACAAGTGGGATATAGAGGTGTATCTCGAACCGGGAGAGGCGGTGGCACTGAACGCAGGCTATCTCGCAAGCCGTGTGCTGGACATCGTGCGGAACGGAGAAACCCGTATTGCAGTTCTCGATGTAAGCGCCGCCTGCCATATGCCCGATGTGATAGAAATGCCGTACACACCGCCGCTTTATGGTGCTGAAGAAGCGGAAAAACAAAATCACACCTTCCGTCTGGCAGGCCCTACCTGTCTTGCGGGAGATGTGATCGGGGAATACAGCTTTGATTCGGATTTGCAGGTCGGGGATATGCTTCTCTTCGGCGACATGGCGATCTATTCGACCTGCAAAAACAATACCTTCAACGGTATTCCGCTTCCGAATATATGGAACCTGACCTCTGACGGCAGGCTGATTCGGCTGAGTAATTTCGGGTATGATGATTTTAAGATGAGGCTGGGTCGGGATTTAACGAAATAATCGGAATTATTGCGTTTTCCCTGCGTTCGGGGACTGAGTGAGTGCTTCACCGCAGCTTTGTCATTTCCGTTTTCCGTGATGAACTCACTCTGTTATTTTTCAAGCGGAACTGCACCTTCGAGCATATCGGTTTCGGTGACGGTTCCGTTTTCGATTTTGTAGGTCCTGATTTCAAACGGCTTGAATCCGGCGTCAAAGGACAGTCCCAGCACGGGAAGCTCAATGTGTGCGGTCACGGCAGTCCCCTGTCCCTCAAACATACGCAGAATGTACACGTTTTCGTCCCGCTCACTCCGCTTGAAGCAGCTCAGAGCCACGTTTTCCTTGTCGATTGAGATAAGAGCTTTCGGCTTCACACCTCTGCCTGAGGGACAGAACGGGAGAGCGTATGCCTTCTGGTTGAACATTGCGGCTTCGCGGTCGGCACAACTCAGCATTTCGCCGCGTCTGCCTGCCATAAAGCGGAAGCGGTATCTTCTCTCGCCCTGATCCATTCTCTGCTGATACATTGGTTCGTGGAATGGCTCGCCCCATGCAGAACGTCCCGAACCGTAGCCGGCAGAGCGCACGAGGGTGAGACGCACAGTGCCGTCATTGTAGTCGGAGCCGTAAATTCCGTCGTCGATTATCGTCATGGCGTATTCGTCGTCGACTGCGGTCTGCCAGTACTGGGACACAACATCGCCGGATTCCATGTGCAGCTCTTCACGTCCGAAGATGGTCTGACCGATGTATTTGCCGCCCTCAAGTGTGGTGGGAACGCACAGCTTCAGACGCTTTTCGCTTTCGTGATAGAATACGCGCACCTCAGTCTCAAGAATGCCCGTGACCTTGTCGACGATATATCGCATCAGAAGGCGGGAGTTGTTGTAGCTGAAATCCGCCTCAATCACAGCGTTCATGTCGCCCTCGTCTGTTACGCGGACAGGCTGAACGATGCCGCCCTTGACGCCGGAGAAATCCGTTGCCTGACCGGGGGTCATCAGGTTGAATCTGCCGAGCGGATAACGGAGGTCGAGAACGGGCTTTCCGTCCCAGCAGCTCAGTGAGTCGTGGAAAATCTCGACTGCAAACGCGCCCGGTTTCAGGTATTCCTTACCGTCGAATTCGTAGCTGTCTACAAGACCCGTGCGTGTGTTGACCACGACCCTGCCGTGCGCCGTTTCAACGACAATTTTTGTTTTGTCGGGCTTTATCTGCGGCTCGGGGCGCTTTTCGATGATGTCGAAGTGAATATCGAAGCGGCTCATTGAGCATGGCGGAAGCTCGCAGTCAAAAATCACGCGCTTGCACCAGTCCATGTAGAAGTTGCCGGACTCCTTAGCCTGCTGTGAGCGCAAGGGCCTGCCGTCCTGATAGACCACGGGGTTTGAAAACTCCTTGTGCCACATCTGGCGCGGCAGGAGAAATTCCACATCAATAGGCTGGGTATATGTAAACGGATGGGGGTTATAAACCATAAGCGGTACGGTATTGGCGTCGCTGATTTTTTCCTGACCGGCGCAGAGTGCGAGAAAATACTTCGCCTTGAGCTTGTTCGTGATCTCGAGACCGTGGTCGAGCATACGGATGGTGTCGTCTTCAACGGGCTGGATGCAGGAGCCGGGCAGGGAATCGTGGAATTCCGCGAACAGAAGGTCACGCCATGCGTCGTCGATTTTTTCCTTCTCATAGTCCGACAGTCCCGCGATTGCCGCATGGGATGCCATTTTTTCCACCATTACCAGATCGTTCTCGAGCCGGCGGTGAAGCTGCTTGATACGCACGATTGAGGTATAGCAGCCCTCCATCAGGGGATTCAGCCCGCGCTCCACTACAGGAAGTTTCTCACGGTCAACGGTTCTGAAATACTCATCCGGCGTGGAATGAACGATATCCGCACCGTTTTTCTTCATTTCGGCGATGTTGTCAAGGTCAATTCTGGACGGGCCGCCGCCGTGGTTGCCCACACCCCAGAGATAAAGCGCGGTTTTTTCGTTCTTGTGCTGTTCTATCCAGCCGGGCAGTTCCTCGTTCACCTTGCCGAGGACGGAATTGTAGCCCTTGTCGGAACGGTGGACGAGAATTTCCGATTCACCGTCGTAGCCGCGCCACAGGAAGTCCTCGCTGTCGAAGTCATAGTTTCCTCTGCCGGGACGGATGTTGACGTAATTCTTGTACCCGCACTTTTCAAGCATCTGTACGAGCCCCTGCGCATGGCCGAACGAGTCGAAATTTATCGCAGTCACGGGGACTTTGTCGAATTTGTCGTAGAAGTACAGGCGTCCACGGAGTACCTGACGGAAGATTGATTCGCCTGACGGGATGTTGCAGTCCGGCTGAAGGAACCAACCGCCGATTATTTCCCATCTGCCCTCCTTTACCTGCCGCTGAATTTTCGCAAACAGCTCCGGCTCATTCTCCTCGATCCACTCGTACAGGAGGGATTCGTTGTGGTTGAAGATGAAATCGGGGTATTCGTCGATGAAGTCGGATGCGGCGCGGTAGGTGGAAATTGCCTCGGACAGTCCCGATTCCCACTGCCACAGCCACACCGGGTCAAGATGCGCGTTGCAGAACATATATGTTTTCATGGGCTTTCTCCTTTGTGTGTTGTTCGGATTATGACGACGAATGTCTTATGCTGTATTATATCACACATTTATCTCTCTGTACAGTAAAAAACAGCCGCGTTTTCCGTCCGCAAAAGTAAAATCATCATAAAACGGAAAAAACGGCCGGCAGAGTGCTTGACTTCACTTTTTTACTGTGATAAAATTCAGAAAAACAAACTTTATCAAGGAGAAAAACATGAGCTACGAACAGTACGTACCATACACTCCCGCTGAGGACCGTTACAGCAAAATGCAATACCGAAGATGCGGCAGAAGCGGACTCAAGCTCCCCGCAATCTCCCTCGGACTCTGGCACAACTTCGGCGACATCACACCCTTCGGCACCCAGCAGAAGATACTCCGCACTGCTTTTGACTGCGGCATCACCCACTTCGACCTTGCAAACAACTACGGCCCGCCATACGGTGAAGCTGAACGCAACTTCGGCGAACACATGAAGCGCGACTGGCACACCTACCGCGATGAGCTGGTGATCTCCACAAAGGCAGGATACGATATGTGGAAGGGCCCATACGGAAATGACGGCTCGAGAAAATACCTTATCGCCAGCATCGACCAGTCCCTGAAGCGCATGAACCTCGAATACGTGGACATTTTCTACCACCACAGACCCGACGACGGCACTCCAATTGAAGAAACCATGGGCGCACTGTACGACATCGTCAAAAGCGGCAAGGCTCTCTACGCCGGCATCTCAAACTACAACCCCGCTCAGGCCAAGCGAGCTATTCAGTGCATGAAGGATATGGGTATGCATATGCTCATCCATCAGCCAAACTACAATATGTTCAACCGCGGCATCGAGCATGGTCTGACCGATGTTCTCGCTGAAGAAGGCATTGGAATCATGGCGTTCGGTCCTCTCGCAGGCGGCAGACTCACCGGACGATATCTGAACGGCATCCCGGAAGACTCCCGCGCGATACACGACCCACGATTCCTTCGCGCATCCGATATCAACGAAAAGCTGATGACCACCGTCAGAGCTCTCAACTCAGTTGCGGAAAAACGCGGTCAGACCCTTGCACAGCTTGCTCTCGTATGGGCGCTCCGAAATCCCATTGTCACCTCAGCCCTCATCGGCGCATCCAAACCGGAGCAGGTCGTCGAAAACGTCAAGGCTCTCGACAACATGAACCTCTCCGAAGAAGAACTGGACGAAATCGACGCAATCCTCGCAAACGCAGGCTGACGGTTCGTGGAAAAGTGCCTTCCGACCGGGGTATTGCAGACACCCGATTGAGCGGAAACGGGCGAATTTCAATTGAATGGAATAACAAAAAATGCTCTCGCAAGCCTGGAAAATCTCGCCTGCGGGGGCAGTTTTTGTTATTTCAGCCATTTTGATTTTGCTGTATTGTATACAAGAGTAAAGAATGCGGCAGTTAATATCATTACAAACATTAAAGTCGCTCCGTCTGTAATATATCTTCTAAGGATGTCGAAAGATAGGCAGCTCATAAGAAAAGCGAACACACTGTCGACTATTCCTGTAAGATATCCGCCTAAATAACTTCCCATGGTGCGTTTGAAAGATATCGGCACGCCGGCTCGTCTTATTCCGAAAAATGACAGTAAAGTCGAAATAAGAGCAGATGCGGCAAGAAGCGCTATACATATTGGCACGCTCCACGCACTATATAATGTTCTTATACAAGTTATGATTATTAATGCGCTGAACAAAGATAGGCTTGTCCATACGGAAGTGATACAGCTGAACAGAATCGGATGTTTTGCAGATGACAGGAAATAATTGAGTCTGCATAATAAATATGCCAGAACTCCTCCCAAGGCAGCCTGTACCGTGTCGTAAAACAATGCATAAAAATCAGGTGTATATTGTCCGACTAATAAACCATCAAACAAGTTAAAATACGGAATTGATTCAAATACAGTTTCCCTCATTAAAAAATATGCACCAATATAATCGCACGTCGTTATATAGTTATGAAGAGGTATAACAGCGGCATCCAGACTTATACCTGTTTCGATTGAAATTACGGCACAATGTGTAACAACGAGAATCGTTACATGAGCTGCAAGAAACAATTCAAACAGGAAAAAATACCATATTATTTTCACAAAAATATTAAACAAGTTCTTCATGTCAATCTTTATCGTATTATATCAAATTATTTCACATAGTGTGAATTCGATTTTTTTAAAATTAATTGCCCATATACTGTGCCGGAAGATTTCGTGCTGTTTCTTTTATTTCTTCGCAGCGTCTCATTTTTTCATTATATTCGATACATAATCTTTCATAATTTTCATCTCTGAATTTCTGCTGTTCTTTTCTTTTCTGGGAGTTCTCATGTAAACCATTAATTAATGCTGGCATGGATGAAAATGGACTAAGCATCGATTTAAAATAAATTTTAACAAATTCACCAAAGCTAAATTTTTCAACCACACACTGTGAGTCCGGTGTAGGGGTCATACGTAATCTATTATATTCTTCTTCTAATGCTTTTACTTCTTTATACCAGGGAGTTGTGGTATCTCTTTCAAATGTGATGCTGTAATAAATATCTCTTGTTGTAACATTATACAGAGAATCTCCGCGTGTTTCGAGATGGCTGTCTTTTACATCTACTTTTTGAGTTGACTTAACACTCCATGAAAAAATCGCCATTTCATCTATTAGCTCCTGTGTAGAACCTCCGGTTTCTTCAATGCGGGTTTCCATTATTGGTGTTCGCTGTGTATGAGCCTGTGAAACACTTGCCGCCGCTGTTACTCTGTTTCCGCATTTGGAACAGAATATTGAATTTTCGTCAATTTGATGACCACATTTTGAACAATACATTTTTACCTCGCTGTTTTTAATTATTTTTTTGTGTTTATGGATGCCGATTCAATTAACAGAATCAAAAAATCTGTAAATCCTATCAACTTTTCTCAACGATTGTTTAAAAAAGTCGATTTATTGTGTATATATAATACCACAAACCGGCTTATTTCCCGTAATTCCAATTTTCCCACCGTTTGAGCAGTTTTTGATTTACAGCGGAAACAATGTGAGATATAATGAAAACAAATCGATGAAATCCGTTTTATAGAAAACACTGTCAAAAAGGTATAATAAATCTACAGTAAGAAGCGCGTACCTGCTGAACGCCGAAATCATCTTTGATTACGACGGCTGGTTAATACGAAAGGAGTAAAAAATGCTGCGGAAATACGACGACAGTCTTGATTTTACAAATACAGCATACGAGTCCATGTACAAAGCGGTGGACAACGAGCGGTTTTACGAAAACGACGACGCAGACCTGATATACGAGCAGCTTGAAAAAAATCTCCGCGCAATTCCGTTCGGAGACTATCTCACGCTGAACTTCTTTATCTATTCGCAGAAAACAGATGAAATCCCGATTATAAAACGCCGGTATATGGAATTTGTCGAATCTACCAACGAAATTCTGAAAAACTGCTATATTGGAGAGATGTACACCGCCAATCCGTACGAGTGCTTTCTCATAATGTGTATGCTCTCTGACGACCCGCTCGGCACTTATGCGGATGTCTGGGAGCTTTCGTATCACAAATGAAGCTGTTATGCATGAAAAATCGGACTCCATTGATTATTTTGAAGGGAAGGCTGTGAAAAAAGTTACTGTTGTCGCTAAAAAAGTCTGGAATTTGTATTGACATGACCCTGTTGAAGTGAAATATACTCAAAACTTGAAATTCCTGTATATTTTTTATTATATTTGACGCCTGTATATCAATAATAGATAATTCTGTTGATGCAGAATAACAGAGACGGGCGCTATCTCCCTTTTAATCGGAAATTCAATAAACGGTTGGAGCGGGATATTTTATATGCCCTAAAAACCTATTGGCTGGATATGAAAATCAACGGTTCCAGACTGATACAAATTCTAAAACTCATGCATACAAGAGGTGCGACAAATGACTGATAAACAAATACTCCTCGACGCTATTCATCTAAAACCCACACCGCGTCAGCCGACAATAATTCTGTCAGGCGGAGTTTGGGCAAACAAGCAGATAGGACTTTCGCTTCAGGATTCTTTTGACATAGGTCCCGAAAAAGCTGCGGAAAACGTGATCCGTGCCAACGAGGTCGTCAAATCCGATCTGGTCTGGACGGCGGCGGGCTGCAACAATCTGGTGCTACGTGCTGTCGGCGCAAAAACCACATTTTCCAATGTAGGCGTAGCCGCAAGCGTTGACGAACCTCTCATCGAAGAAGCTGAGGACGTCGATAAGCTCAACGTGAACGATATCGAAAACGACCCCGGCATCAACGCAATGCTTGAAACAACGCGGATTCTGAAAGAAAAAATCGGTGATGAAGTGCTGATCGGCATAAGCCAGTGGGGTCCGATGAATCTCGCGGGACTTTTGCTCGGAACGGAAGACTTCATGGTTATGACGATCCGCGATAAGGAAGCAGCCGAATACATAATGAAATTCACCGAAAAGCTCACGACAACCTACTGGAAGCTGTTCGTTCAGGCCGGCGCGGAGCTTGTGTCTCAGGCTGAACCCAATGCCAGCGGGGATATGATCTCGCACAAACAGTTTGAAAGAATGGCTCTCCCGCATATTCAGGCGACAAACAGGGAAATCGACGGCCTCGTAAAAGCAAAAATGCTGCACATCTGTGGAAATATCAACAGAATTTTGCAGTATCTGCCCCAGACAGGCGCCGACGTAATTTCATTTGACTACAAGGTCGATTTAAAGCTCGCAAGGGAAACTCTCGGCGGAAAAATGGCGTTTGCCGGAAAACTTGACCCCGTTGCGGTGATGCAGCTTGGAAATCCCGAAATGATAACCGAGCTTACTCATCAGTAGATAGAGGAAGCCGAATCTGAAAAAGGCGGTTATATAGTAATGCCGGGATGCGATCTGCCGCCTGCAACACCGGTAGAAAACGTTCGGGCTATGATATCCGCTGCCAAAAATACTTATTTCACTAAGGAGTAACAACAATGGATAAGGTTGAATTATACGAAAAATTAGCTGACGCAGTAGTCGACATGGACGAAGATTTAGTCAGAGAAGTCAGCGAAGAAGCTGTAGAAAACGGTGTGGACGCCTTTGAAGCGATAGATCAGGGACTATCCGTGGGCATGGAAAGAGCGGGCAGGCTGTTTGAGGAGGAGGAATACTTCGTGCCGGAGCTGCTTATGTGCGCCGACGCCATGAATGTGGGTGTAGAGATTCTGAAGCCCCACATCAAAGCCGATAAGTCCGATGAAAAGCATAAAATCGTGATCGGCGTCATCGAGGGAGACACACACGATATCGGCAAAAACCTTGTCAAGCTCATGCTCGAAACCTCCGGCTTTGAAATGATCGACTTCGGCATAGATGTACCCGCGCAGAAATTCGTCGACGAAGCCGTGGCTCAGGGCGCAGAAA